>JAFSSU010000036.1 GCA_017450845.1 Treponema sp. | reverse complement strand
GAAGGCCCCTTATAAGCCGTCTCCACGGCGGACAACGGAGGAACGGACACAGGCACGGACGACTCAAGTTCCCCGGTCGGGGACTTGGGAGCGGACGCAGACTGGGCGACAGGGACCGAACTGATGACGGGAATCTCATCGACAACCGGCTCCTCCTCCACGGCTGCCATATCAGGAGCGCTTTCGGCAAGGTGGGAATCGCTCACGACAGGCTCCGCGCCTCTGAGCGCGACAGGTTCAGCAAGAGCTTCATCCTCAGGCTCGTCGCGCACGACAGGCTCCGCGCCCCTGAATGCGGCAGGTTCAGCAAGAGCTTCATCCGCGGGCTCATCAAGAACGACAGGCTCTGCCCCGACCAGGGAGACAGGCTCGGGGACGATACCGGAAGCAAACTCTTCGCTTACGACAGGCTCTGCCCCCCTGAATGAAACGGGAGTCTCCTTGACGGAATCGCTTTCCTTTTCCTCTTTCTGGGGAATCCGGAGCGTCTGGGGGTACTCATAAACGGCATCCGCGGCGACAGGGGAAGCCTCGGGGCGGGAGACAGTATATTCTTCGACAGGGAGCATCGCGGAAGGCACTTCCTTGAGGCCATTGGATGCAAGCCGTGCGCTTTCCTCGGTTATCTCGGGTATGACGTCGCCCGCTATCACAAATTCTTCTATGCCCTCATCAGCCTTGCTGGGAATATCGGATGCAAGCGGGGGGAGGAAAGCCGGGATTTCCTGCACATCAGAGGGAGTCCCATCTTCCTTCTCCGGCTTTGCGGGGACTGGCGAAAGGGCGACCGGCTCCTCAAGGATGTCGGCGGAAGGCTCTGTATGCTTCACTGGGCTGGCCGCAATCACGGGGGCGGAGACAGGCTCCTCAACGGCTTCCTCCTCCGGCACAGGCTTAGCTGGCGACTCAGGGGCCGCGGCAACAAGGGGGGCCGGGGACTGGGGGACAAGCTCCTCATACACCTTCTCGGTCTTCTGCTGCCTGGCAGTCTTGGGGCTGGCTTTCTTCGGCTGCCTTACGGCAGTCTCCTCGGCAGGCTCGCTTTCCTTCTCGGCGACCGGCTCCTCTTTTTTTTCGGGGACAACCGGTATTGCGACAGCTTCCTCCTTGGCGGCAGGGGACTGCCCGGCAGGCTCAGCCTTCGCGACAGGAGGATTCTCCGTCAGCGGGGAAAGGTCTGCGACCGGCTCTTCCTTTGGAACCGGGGCAATCTCGGGCTCGGGGGCGGATTGTTTTTCGGCTGGCGGAACTTCCGGCGCAGCGGCGACCTCCGTCCTGGCAGGCTCCTTGGCAGCTTCCTCCGCAGGGGCCTGCTTCACGGGCTCTTGTACGGGCGTTGCTTCCGCAGTCTTCACGGGCTCCGGGGAGGGGCTTTCCTCCGCCAGCGCGTTCTTGTTATGGGTCAGCATGGCGGACCCGGACGCAATCTCGTCAAAGTCGTTCGTCCTGGGGCTTACCCGGACGTAGAGGGGCTCCTTGAAATCTATGCCGAGCTTGTTGGCGGCCTCTGTCGTCAGCAGCAGGACGGAGTCGCTGCCCTCATCCAGGCTGCCAAGGTTGAGGACGCTGATCTCCTCCCCGGTAAAGGGATTGGAGATGCGGATGGTATCGCCGGGCAGGTAGTTGCTGGACTTGGCGAAAAGCCCGGACGGCAGCTCGTTGTTGTAGGCGATGGACAGGTCACCATACAAATAGCCGTCCTTGACTTCGGCGGCGTGCGCAAGGACGGAGAGAGCGGAACCCAGAAGGATGGAGAGACCAACGATTTTTTTCATATTCAAACCCTTATTTCTTCTTCACGGCGGAGTTGATTTCAGCCGCGAGCTTCTTGGTGAAGCTTTTTACCCCCGAGGCATTGTTGGACTTGGCGGGCACGTTCCCGACGGCACGTTCCCCCCTGCCCATGATGTTCTCGTTCGCCGTATCGTAGATAATCCAGCTGACGGACTTTATGTTGCTGAGAAGGACGGCATCGGGATTCGTGGACCCATTGCCGTCGTAATCAACAAAAACCATTATCAGGTAATTGCAAAGCCCGTTCCTGGAATCCGAAAGCGCCCCGCAGAATATGTCGTCGTCATCCCCCTCGCCGGAGGAGGCTACGGTCGGGATGTTCGTCGCCACATGCCCGGAGTCAAAGAAATAATCGAAGAAAACGCCCTCCATGACGGAAGATGCGGCGCGGATTTTGTCCTGTGCCGGATCGTGCTGGACAAGCTGGAAGGAGATGGCCGCGGCTGAGGCCGAGAAAAGCGAGAAAGCCGCCAAGAAAACAGATGCACAGATGAATTTTCGCCAGCAGAATCTTGTCATAACAGTATCCCCTTTCATATTTAATCGGCAACACGGCCCTCGTCTTTTACAGGATAACAATCAAAGCCCGCGTTACGTAACTTTTTTCCCATGCTTCCGTCCTCGTCCTCATCGACGACGACGACATAATACTCGATTCCGGAAGGACGGGTCTCGGTATAATAGTAGGCGGCAAAGCCGCTCGCAGCCGCCCGCTCGACCAGCTTCCGGGCATTCTCCTTCTCGCGGAAAAAACCTATCTGCTCACGGACGGAAGAAGGCTTGGCGCTCACAGCGGCGGAAGATGCCGGGCTCCCGGCCTGTCCTGCGGGGACAAGCTGCTTATCCGCCGTGGCCTGCTCATCGTAGAGGGCAGCGCGGGGCATGAAGTACCAGAACGGCATCGCCATGACGACCCCGTTCCCGCCCGCGATGGAAGCCTCAGGGCTGTGGGGGTAGTCCTTCTTGAGCATCGCGCTCCACTTGCTGTCATCGGTGATATACCAGAGGGTAAAGAGAACCTCGCAGCGGATGTCCTTAAGATTCGCGTCCTGCTCGAATTCCTCCAGGTTTGCGACGACACCCTTGGCCTCCTTGTAATCGCCAGCCTTGCAGAGAGCGCTCCATGCGGAAAGGAGCCTCTTCTGCGCTATGAGCCTCCCGTCCGTGGAAGAGTTCACCGGGGGCGCGTCCAGATACGAGTCCGCCCCCTGGAAATCGCATGCCTCCAGGCTTGACCGGGCGGCATACAGGTACAGCTCGGCGTTGCTCGCGGCGGGCATTCCCTGCGCGTTGTCAGCGTCTATCGCGGCGGCAGAGGCATAGCTTGAGGCGGCGGCGACGAACTGCCCGAGCGTCTCCTGCAGGCAGGCCGTATAATAGAGGATTGAGCGCTTCTCAGCGTCATTCTTGGCAAGGTGAAGGTGGCTGGTAAGATATTTCAGGCTCTCCTTCACGTTCTCCTTCTGAAGGGCATTGGCCCTGAGGGTCAGGGCGGACTTCTCCCCCTCATCGGCTGAAGCGGCATGAACTTTCATGCGGGGGGAGAAAAGAAGTGCAACGATAAGCAGCAAGCGCAGGGTCTTTTTCATACGGATAAAGCCGGATAAAGTCCGCCTGCTACATTGTCGGCATCTTGGAATGCCGGGTTAATATCGTGGTGATTAATCGACCGAGCCGGAATCCGCGTATTCCACCGTCGTCGGCTGGGCGACAGGGGCAGAGGCATCGGAAGCGGCTTTTTCAGCTTTCTTCTGGGCCTCCAGGGCAGCTTTCTCGGCCTGCCTCGCCTCCTTTGCGGCCCGCTTCTCATCCTTCAGCTTCTGACGGGCTTCCTTCCGCTCGGCCTTCCTGAGCAGGGCCATGTCCTTCTCGGTGGGCTTCCGGGGGGCATTCTTGCCGAAGGTGAATGGCAGGGTTATGATGACCCCCGTCATGAGGGAAACGATTATAGTCAGGGCGACGGGAACCTGCTCAAAGGTATGGAAAATCCAGACATTGCACTTGTTGTCCAGGTTGTAACCGGTAAAAAGGGCCGCGATGGCGGCTACGATCAAAGAACCTACTAACTTTACTGGCATACATCACTCCTTCAAAAATTACTTCCGCTTGGTCATGTTGCCGCCACCGGCAAGGTAGTCCTTGTAGCTGAGGCCGATTCCCTCTTCCAAAGGCATCTTGGCCTCCCAGCCCAAGGCCTTGAGCTTGGACACGTCACAGAGTTTCCTGGGCGTGCCGTTCGGCTTGGAGCCGTCCCAGACTATGCGGCATTCCCTGCCGGGCGCGTCCGCATAGACCACGTCGCGGACCATCAGGGCGATTTCCTTTATCGTAAGCTCCCTGCCCGTCCCGACGTTGACGAAGCTTTCCGGCAGCAAATCCTTCGCATCGCATTTCTCCATCAGGTAGACGACAGCGTCCGCCAGGTCCTCGCTGTAGAGGAACTCGCGCAGGGGGCTTCCGTCGCCCCAGAGCGTCACCTCGTCCTTTCCGCTCTTCTTGGCCTCGTCGAACTTGCGTATCATCGCGGGCAGGACGTGGCTTCCCGCAAGGTCATAGTTGTCGCCCGGCCCGTAAAGGTTGGTCGGCATGACGGAGAGAAAGTTCGTTCCGTACTCATAGTTGTATTTCTGGCAGAGCTTGATGACGGAGATTTTCGCCATCGCATAGGCATCGTTGGTCGGCTCAAGGGGCCCCGTAAGCAGGGATTTCTCCTCGAGCGGCTGCGGGGCCATCTTGGGGTAGATGCATGTTGAGCCAAGGTTCATCAGCTTCCTGACCCCGTTCTGGCGGGCGGCCTCGACGACGTTGAAGCCTATCATCATGTTCTCGTAGATGAAAGGCGCGGGATGCTCGGAATTTATGCCGATTCCGCCCACGTGGGCGGCGGCAAGGAAGACATACTCCGGCTTCTCGCGCACGAAAAAGTCATTGACGGCGGCCTGACAGCATAAGTCAAGCTCGGAATGGGTCCTCGTGATGAGATTCGTGTATCCCTTCGCCTGCAAATTCCGGTAAATCGCCCCTCCGACGAGGCCCCTGTGCCCGGCTACGAAAATCTTTGATGTCTTTTCCATGAAAAACCTTCTATAATTACTCCCCTAGCGGGAATGAATAGTCTTCTCGTTCTTGACGTACTCCATGTCATGGGCGACCATCAGGCGGACAAGTTCCTTGAAGGGGGTCTTGGTCGGGTTCCAGCCCAGAACTTTCTTCGCCTTCGTCGGGTCTCCGAGCAGGGTCTGCACCTCTGCCGGGCGGAAGTACTTGGGATCGACCTCGACGAGGACCTCGCCGGTCTTCTTGTCATAGCCCTTCTCGTCCACGCCCGCCCCGCGGAACTCCAGCTCTATCCCCGCCTCCTTGAAGGCAAGCTCGCAGAACTCGCGGACGGAATGCTGCTCCCCGGTAGCGACGACGAAGTCATCGGGCTTGTCCTGCTGAAGGATGAGCCACATGCACTCGACGTAGTCCTTGGCATAGCCCCAGTCGCGAAGGGCGGAAAGGTTTCCGAGGTAGAGCCGCTTCTGAAGCCCCTGGGCGATGCGGCTTGCGGCGAGCGTAATCTTGCGGGTGACGAAGGTCTCGCCCCTCCGCTCGCTCTCGTGGTTGAAGAGGATTCCGTTGGAACAGAACATACCGTAGCTCTCGCGGTAATTCTTCATAATCCAGAAGCCGTAGAGCTTGGCGACCGCGTAGGGACTGCGCGGATAGAAGGGCGTCGTCTCCTTCTGCGGCACTTCCTGGACCAGGCCGAACAGCTCGGACGTGGAAGCCTGGTAGATGCGGCAGGTCTTCTCCATGCCGAGGAAGTGGACGGCCTCAAGGATTCTCAGGACCCCGGTCGCATCGGCATCGGCCGTGTACTCCGGGACCTCGAATGAGACCTGGACATGGCTCTGCGCCGCCAGGTTGTATATCTCGTCGGGCTTTATCTTGCGGATAAGCCGTATCAGGCTCTCGGAATCCGTCATGTCCCCGTAGTGCAGGTAGACATTCCTGTCCTTGTGCATATCCTCGATGGCATCCTCAAGGTAGAGGTGCTCTATGCGGCCCGTGTTGAACGATGACGAGCGGCGTATGATGCCGTGGACCTCGTAGCCTTTTTCCTGCAGGAACTCGGCCAGATAGCTGCCGTCCTGCCCCGTTATTCCAGTGATAAGTGCCTTTTTCATCTCGCGTACAGTATGCTACAAATAGCGGATTTACGCAAGTATGGGACACCGCTAGTAGGGGAAGGTGACGGCAATCCACTGGCGGGGGTCGTCCATCTCCGCGGACAGCTTGCCCCAGGTCAGGCCCTTGGACGTGGTCTCGCCCATCAGGTAGTTCTTCCCCTCCGCCGTGAAGCTGTGGCCGGGATGGCTGGAGACGAATCCCGCGAGCGCATGGCTGAAGGTCGCGCTGACGAAGAGGCAGCTGTCCATGTTCATCGCGCGGAGCAGGACGGCGAGCATCATGCTGCGAGAGTCGCAGTCGCTCCCCCCGCCCAGGAGCATGGACGGCAGGGAGGCGAAGTCGCTGTTGTTCTTCTCCCTCTCGTAGCCCATGTGCTGCGTCCAGTCCAGGAGCCTCTGCGCGAGGTCCGTCTCATCCGCGCAGTCCGGGGCGAGCGCGTTGTAGATGTCAAAGGCGGGCCTCCGGAGCCGGTCGCAGGAGTCCCGGAAGATCATCCGGTAGTAGCGCTTCCACGCCTCCTGCCAGGCGGGGCTCTCCGCATACAGGGTGAGGACCTCGTACTCCCGCTCGATCAGGTAGTCGGAGGCCTCCTCGTCGTTCTGCGCGAGGGCGGTCCGTATCTTATGCCCGCCTATGTCCAGCTCTGCCGGAATCTCTTCCTTCCCCGCCGGGAACGCGTAGCTCGTGACAAGGCCGGGCGAAAAGTAGCTTCCGTAGTCGATGCAGAGGCCGTCTATCGTGCTGAGGATGAGGTTCGCGCTCTTCCCGTAGTCCGCCTCTCCCGCCCATGCGAGCAGGACGACCGTGCCCGCGTCCTCCGGCAGGACGGCGGAGGCGGCGTAGCCTGCCATCGGGGCAGCCCCGATCCTGAACGAGATTTCTGCAAGGGCCGCTTCCTGATTGCGCCATGAGAAGCTCTCCAGGTCGCTCTTTGCCTTGAGCCGGGACAGGTTGTCCTCCAGGGCCGCCTTTGCCCCGCCGTAGACATCCTTGCCGTAGAGCTTGACGATCAGGCTGACAGGCAGGATCGAGCTTTGCAGCTGGTAGGAGGACCCGTCCTTGCTCGCGCTTGTCACCGTGTAGCCCTCCGGAAGGTCCAGGGCGACAAGGGGATGGTCCCTGCTTATGGAAACTATGTCCGCGAATGCCGCCCCGGCCATGACGGCCAGCAGGGCAAAAGCTGAGACGAGCGTCTTTACCCGGGTGAATATTGCCATTTTCAGCCCCCTCTATTACAATGGATTCGGATTATGAAAGGCGTTTCAATTCTGTTCGAAAACAGCGAAATCCTCTTGGTAAACAAAGAAGCTGGCGTTTCGGTACAAGGAGGGGCAGGAGTCGCGCACCCCCTTGACGAGGAGCTTTCCAAAGAGCTCGGTTACAAGATTCACCTGGTGCACCGACTGGACAAGGACACGGCGGGCATCCTCATCGTGGCGAAGAACCCCGCCGCCGCGACGAAGTGGACAGGGCTCATCGGTAGCAAGGAGGTCAGCAAGGAGTACACGGCCATCTGCATCGGAAAGCCCGGGGACGAAGGGCCCGGACAGGAAGGGACGCTCGAAGGCACGGTCGAGGCGCACGGCAGGACGCAGGAAGCCATAAGCCGCTACCGGGTGGAGCGGACGGGCCTTGTCCCCTGCCCGCAGGCGGAAGGAAGCCCCTGCCCCCCCGCGGCGGAAGACGGAATTCCCCTCCGCCTCCTTTCCATAAGGATTGAGACAGGAAGGATGCACCAGATACGCATCCAGACAGCAGGGGCGGGCTTCCCCATCGCCGGGGACGACCAGCACGGCGACTTCAAGAAGAACAAGATTCTGCGCAAGGCCGGGATAAAGAAGCTCATGCTCGCCGCCACCCGGCTGACAATCCCGCTTGACGGCGGGCTGAGGACCTTTGGGATCCCCCTGCCCGCCCACATGCAGACGGCCCTGGACAGCTTCTTTTCCGATGGACAGCGATAAAGAAGCCGCTTTAACACCATAAAGCTGCTTCTTTTACGTCGTAAAACCCGTGCTTTGACAGCTTAAAGCGGCAGCTTTGACATCGTAAAGCCTTCACTTTAAGCGCGGAAGCTTGATAAACACTCTCATTTCATGTATACTTCTTTCCATAAATTTTCCAATCTTCACAGAGGAAGCAAAATGCTGGACTATCGATTCATAAAGGACAACCTTCAGGCTGTAAAGGACAACATAAAGAACAGGAACATGGAGGCGGACGCAGACCTCGTCGTCAAGCTCTACGACCAGAGGACCGCCCTTACGACCAAGCTTCAGGGCCTGCAGCAGAAGCGCAACGCCAACGCCGCCGCCATGAAGCAGAAGCTCGACGACGCGACCCGCAAACAGTATATAGAGGAAGGCAAGAAGCTCAAGGACGACATAGCGGAGACCGAGAAGGAGCTCGGCGAGACCGAGGCAAAGCTGGACGAGGCCGGCCGCAGGATACCGAACATGTGCAATCCCGCCGTCCCGGTCGGCAAGCTGGACACCGAGAACCTTGAGGTCAAGAAGGTCGGCACGCCGCGCAAATTCGAGTTCAAGCCGAAGGACCACGTGCAGCTCGGCGAATCCCTTGGCATAATCGACTTCGACCGGGGGACAAAGGTCTCGGGCCAGAAGTTCTACTACCTCAAGAACGAGGCGGTCTTCCTGGAGCAGGCGCTGATCATGTACGCGCTCAACACCCTCCGCAAGCACGGCTTCACCCCCTTCATCACGCCGGACGTGGCGAGGCAGGAAATCCTGCAGGGCATCGGGTTCAACCCCCGCGGCAACGAGAGCAACGTCTACTGCATAGAGGACGAGGGAACCTGCCTGGTCGCGACCGCGGAAATCACGCTCGGAGGCTACCACTCGGGAGAAATCCTTGACAAGGCATCCCTCCCCCTCTACTACTGCGGCCTGTCCCACTGCTTCCGCCGCGAGGCCGGGGCCGCAGGGCACTTCAGCAAGGGCCTCTACCGCGTGCATCAGTTCGACAAGGTGGAGATGTTCGTCTACTGCACGCCCGGGCAGTCCGACGAGATCCACGAGAAGCTCCGCCTGATCGAGGAGGAGATTTTCTCAGGCCTCGGCCTGCCCTTCCGCGTCGTGGACACCTGCACCGGGGACCTCGGCGCGCCCGCATACCGCAAGTGGGACCTTGAGGCATGGATGCCCGGCCGCTCCGACGAGAAGCACCCCGACGGAGACTACGGGGAGGTCACGTCCACGTCCAACTGCACGGATTACCAGGCCCGCCGCCTGAACGTCAAGTTCCGCGACGACGACGGCAAGAACAAGTACGTCCACATGCTCAACGGTACGGCCATCGCCGTCGGGAGGGCCATGCTCGCGATACTGGAGAACTACCAGAACGCCGACGGCTCCGTCACCGTGCCGCCCGTCCTCGTGCCCCTGTGCGGGTTCGACAAGATAAGCCCCAAAAGCAAGTAGGAGAGAAATATGCCCAGGAACGGCAACTACGCCAGGTCCATTTTCGTCATGCTCGTCCTCTTCGGCATCGTGCTCCTGTGCACCGTGCTGAAGACGACCGCATCCTTCGTCCTGCCGCTGACATTCGCCCTCCTGCTCTCCTTCGTATTCTACCCCTTCTGCAAGGGCATGAAGAAGCTCCACGTGCCCTGGCTTGTCAGCATAGTCATCATACTGGCCATAGCCATCGTGGTGATTTACTTTATCGTCACACTGCTCGTCACGTCCTTGCAGACAATCATCGAGGCGTATCCCCGCTACGAGGCCCGCTTCATGTCGATATACAAGACGCTGGCGGTGACGCTCAAGCTCCCCTTTGACGAGGACCTGTCCCTCTTCTCCAACCTGATGAACTCTTTGAACATCAGGGGCTTCCTGCAGAACCTCGCGATATCCCTGAGCACCTCCCTCGTCTCTTTCTCCAAGGTATTCCTGATGATCGTGCTCCTCGTTATTTTCCTCCTGATGGAATTCAACACGATGAAGCACAAGTTCAACGTCGCGTTCACGTCGGCGGAGACCCACGAGAAAATCCTCAAGATCGTGCGCAACACGATTGCCGAGGTGACCCACTACATATCCATAAAGTTCCTGATTTCGCTCGCGACCGGCCTGCTCGTGACGCTCGGCACGTCCATCGTCAAGATGGACTTCCCTGTCATCTGGGGCTTCCTCGCCTTCATCCTTAACTTCATCCCCAACTTCGGCTCGATCATATCCTGCCTGATCACCGGCCTTTTCGCCCTGCTGCAGTTCTATCCGAGGATCGGTCTCGTGGTCTACGTCTTCGTCATGGTCCTGTCGGTGAACATGGTCCTGGGCAACTTCGTGGAGCCGCGATGGGAAGGCAGGGACCTGGGCCTGTCGCCCTTCATCATCCTGGTCTCCCTCTCTCTCTGGGGCTACATCTGGGGCTTCGTCGGGATGATCCTGGCCGTCCCCATGACCGTGATAATCAAGATTATCTGCGAGAACGTGGAGCCCCTCCGCCCCGTCGCCATCATGATCGGCGGTAACCCGGGAAAGCTGGGCAAGCCCGACTCACATGACGGCCCTGCAAAGGGGAACCTTACGGAGAAGCAGGGTAACGGCGAGTGAGCCGGCAAAGACAGCAACGGAAAGAAGCGGAACGGCAAGGATGGGGCTTATGAACGAGGCGGTGAGCCCCGCCATGTCCCAGAGCCGTATCATGAAGATATGCAGCAGGTATATCCCGAACGTGCAGGAACTGAGCTTAGCGATGACATCCGTGAATCTCGCGGAGAAAGGTTTGCCCTCCCAGAGTGACCTGGCAAGGATAAACACCATGACGGCCTCCATCATCGCGAAAGGAGCCAGATTCCCATAAAAGAGCTCGCTGCCCTTTCCCGCCCTCATGGAGACCGTTGCGGTCCCCACGGCAGTGATGACAAAAGACAGGGTTCCCGCCATGAAAACGAGTCTCCTCTGTTTTTGGGACAGGCTTGCCTTGGAAAGATAGTGACCGGCAAAGAAATATCCCGTGTAATTCACGGTCTCAGCCACAGAGAGGTTGAGGTCAAGTCTTGGATGTATGCAAAGCAGAATCTTTTTCACGAAGGGCAGGCAGATTCCAGCTATGGCAAAGACGGCAAGGAGATAGCAGGCTTCTTTCTTGCCGGCGCTCCTCGTGAAGACCCGGTAAATGGGAGTCATCACATAGAGGCCGATTATCATATACAGGTACCAGAGGTGAAACCACGCTGTTCCGAAGGGAATCTCAAGTATCTCCACGATTGCGGCGTTCCTGGAGATTTCCTTGTGCCTTATATACTTGCTTATCGCGATGTCCGTGCAACGGTAAAAAAGCCCCCATACAGCGATGGCGAGTATTATGCGGAGGATGTATTTTTTATAGATTTTTCCTGCGGGCAGCTCCTTGCCCGGATCCAGGAGGAACATGCCGCTGAGCATCACGAAGACCGGGACAGCCCAGCGAACAGACGTGTCATAGACGTTGAACACGTGCCATTCCATGCTGCTGACGGATGAGCTCTCCCAGCCACCCGACGAGACATGCGTCACTATGACCGCAAAGGTCGCGATAATCCTAAGCAAATCGGCATAAACGACCCGCCCGCCGGATGATCCAGTCACGCCCATAATCTCTCCTATTTCCCGGTCAGCTTCTGGCCGGAGAACTTCTCGTAGAGGAACCTCTCGTCCTCGGCCTTCATCCCGGAGAAGCTGCAGGAAAAGCACCTCTGCCCGTCCTTGCCGGAGTAAATGTCGCTGACGGTGATGTCCGCACGGATAACCCGCTTGAAGAAGTCGTTCGCGAACACCCCGAACTCAAGGACTATCCTGTACGCGGAGGAAACCTTGAGCGGCGATGCCTCCCCGGTCCTCGTTCCGAGTATTATCCGTGACGTATCCAGGAAAATGATGTCATAGGGCTTGGCCGTCCCTTCGACCGCCTCCGTCTCCTGCGGCCGGGTGATGTAGCGGCAGACAGAGATGAGGAAGGAGGTGTCCTCCCCCTCCCTGGGACTCAGGTCGTAGGAGAAGCGCTCGTAGTACTGCTGGACGGCGGACTGCATGTACGGCTCCACGGAATTCCACGAGGGCTTGGAAAAGAGGTCGAACTCCTTGTCCGGCAGGCAGGGCAGCTCGACGGCCTGCCTGCCGTTGACAGAGTATGAGATGACGGCGGTAAAATCATCGCGGGACCAGGAACGGACTTCCCCTATGCGGCGGAGCTTGAGGGGGACTATGACCGCATAGCCCTGCTGGGTCCGCTGCAGGCGGCTCACGAAATGCAGGCCCAGGTGGTTGTAGTAGAACTGGACACGGACATTCTTGTCCACGAACGGCTCCATCGCCCGAATGGAATAATCGAACACGAACACGCCGTTGGGGTAGACGGAAAGCTTCTCGTTCGGAATGCCGACAGGGAACACCGGATCCCCCACAGCACCGTCCTTGGACACACCCTTCTCCAAGGTCACGGTCATCTGCGCGTCCTGCGCCTTCACGTACTGGATGACCATGTTCCGCTCCATTTCGTTCAGCTCGTCGCCGCTCATGAGCCTTCCTCCGGACCTTCCTTCATGAATTCTATCTGGTTCACCTTCCAGTCCGAGACGGACTTGACAAGGTATACGTATATATCGCACGTGCTCCCGTCCTTGTAGGAGAGCCTGACCGGGCACTGGAGGGAGCCTTCGTCCCCGGCAGCCTTGCCTATCAAATGAGAGACGGGCATGCCTTTTCCCTGCCCCTGGGAACCCGTCGCGTACTTGAACAGGGCCAGGCTGAACAGAAAGCCCTTGTCCATGTAGGAGTCCTCCCCCCTGCCCGCCTCAAGGGCACGGCAAAAGCCGTCTATGACAGAATAAGAAGCCTCGCTGTAACCGCTCGTGTCCAGGCTGGCGAATCCCTCCAGCACAGGGTAATTTCCGGTGAACGAGGAGAAGTCGAAGGTCACGATGTGAGCGAGCGGATCCTGCAGCAAGCCGGGGGAAACGGAAAAGTCCGTGGCCACACGGCCTTCCAGGACGGAGACATCGTCCGACCATTCCACCCCGCTCTCAAGTATCCGGGCCCGGTCCTTGAGCGTGGCAGTCCTCCTCGCCGTGCCGGCCTTGCGGGAGCAGGATGCCAGAAGCATGATGAGAAGGAAGAAGAAAGGAAGCGGGAGGACAGATTTTTTTCTCATTCGCCGCCAGCCGTTTTCCCGCCGTCCCTGGCCCGCTCCTCGCGCTGCCCGTCCTGAGGGACGAACGGCCTGGTCGCGAATTTGTTGCCGATGCTATCCCGGAGCGAGTAGCGGAAAATCTTACGGTCGTCAAAGGCCTTCTGTACGAGGGAATCTATCTCAAGCCTCTGGTAGATGTCCCGGGCATCCTCAATCTTCGCCTTGAGCACGGGATGGCGGGGGGTAAAGAGGACGCAGCAGTCCTCGTAAGGCAGTATCGAAGTCTCGTAGCTGCCTATCCTGAGGGCGGTCCCGACGATTTCCTCCTTGTCCAGCCCGATCAGAGGCCTGTAGACGGGCTTCTCGGCAAAGCTCTCCGTTACGGCGAGGTTCTGCGCCGTCTGGCTCGCGACCTGCCCCAGGCTTTCCCCGGTGATGATGCAGTCCGCGCTTATGCGGTCGGCGAGCAGGTTGGCAGCCTTCATCATGCAGATGCGGAGCATCAGCGTCGTGAACTCCTTGGGAGAGGCCGCCTTTATCTTCATCTGCACGTCAGTGAAAGGAATGACGTTCAGGTGGGTGTCCACCCCGTAGTCGGCTATCGTCCTGGCGAGCGTGTGGACCTTGTCCTCCGCCTCCTTGGACGTGTAGGGGTAAGAATGAAAATAGGCGCACTCCACCTTCATGCCCCGCCGCATCATGCGGTAGCCCGCGACCGGGCTGTCTATGCCGCCGGACAGAAGGAGCAGGCCCTTGCCGCTCACGCCGACGGGGAGACCCCGGTGCCCGGACACGCCGTAGCGGCCGCCCGCCCCGCGGGGCTCGGCGTAGACATAGCACTCGTCGCGGACTTCCACGCGGATGACGACATCAGGACTGTGAACATCGACGGCAAGGATGCCCGCGTCAAAGACCGGACCCGCCGCCCGGGATGCGATTTCGTATGAATTCAGGGGGAAGGACTTGTCCTCGCGCTTGGCCTCTATCTTGAAGCTCCTCGCCCCTTTCGCCGCCTCCTCCTTGGCGACGGCAAGGACGGCCTCCGTGATGGCGGCAATGTCCTTCGCGCACGACGAGACGGCCGCCCATCCGGTTATGCCGAGGATGTGCGAGAGGGCGTACTCCACACCGGGGCAGGAAGGAGGCGTGCAGAACACGTAGAGCCGGCCCGTTCGGGTATAGAGCTTTGCGTCCACCCCCTCCAGCGCGAGCCGCATGTTGGTCATAAGCTGCCACTCAAAGAAATGCTCGTTGCTGCCCTTGAGGGTCAGCTCCCCCAGCTTGCCTATATAAATCCGGCTGTACACCGCCCTGTCAATCACTTCTCTCATAGAATGAAGGAATTATACTATATACGAGAATTTGTTTCCAGTAGCGGAGGCAGAAGCTCCTTGCCGCACACCGGGAACGTATGGATCAGAGAAATGCCAGCTTAGCGTCAAGGCGGGGCCCAAAAAGCGGGCATTTGCTTGCTCGGTTATACTGCACGCCCGGGGCGGACATAACGACCTTGTGCCACACATGGGCGGTCGCGGGAAAACTTGAAAAAGAAACGCCTTTGTGCTATCATAAAGCTATATGAAAGGCATAATCCTTGCCGGAGGCTCCGGCACCAGGCTCTACCCTATAACCAAGCCGGTTTCCAAGCAGATTCTTCCATTATATGATAAGCCCATGGTCTACTACCCGCTCAGCGTCCTCATGCTGTCGGGCATACGCGAGGTCCTTGTCATCTCCACGCCCCGCGACATCGGCCTTTTCAGGGAGCTCTTCGGAGACGGCTCCTTTCTGGGCATGAAGATAGAGTACGCCGTGCAGGACAAGCCCCGGGGCCTTGCGGATGCCTTCATCGTCGGCGAGAAATTCATTGCGGGGGACTCCGTCGCCCTGATTCTCGGTGACAACGTGTTCTACGGGCAGTCATTCACCAGCACGCTCCGGAAAGCATCCCAGAAAATCGCCTCGGACGGGGGGGCTGTCATATTCGGCTACTACGTCAAGGACCCGACCGCCTACGGGGTCGTCGAGTTCGCCAGGGACGGCAAAGTACTCGGAATCGAGGAGAAACCCGCCAAGCCCAAGTCAAACTACGCCGTCCCCGGCCTTTACTTCTATGACAGCTCGGTGGTCGCAAAGGCGAAGGAGATACAGCCCTCAGCCCGCGGGGAGATAGAGATAACCGACCTGAACAACAGCTACCTCGCGGACGGGAAGCTCGCGGTGGAGCTTCTTGGCCGGGGCATGGCATGGCTTGACACGGGCACATACGACGGCCTCCTTGAGGCCTCCAACTTCATCGCGACGATACAGAAACGGCAGGGAATGTACGTCTCCTGCATCGAGGAGATAGCTTTCTCCAACGGCTGGATCACGAAGGACGATTTGTGCAGGATGGCGGACGGCTACAAGACCAGCTACGGGGACTACCTCCGCTACATCGCGCAGACAAGGAACTAAAGATGGCTTTTGAATTCATCAGGACAGGCATAGAGGGCCTTTATGAGGTCACCCCCAAGGTCTTCGGCGACCAGAGGGGCTTCTTTCTGGAGAGCTACAGCAAGAGGGACTTCGAGAAGGCCGGGATACAGGCGGAATTCGTCCAGGACAACATGTCCTCCAGCTCCAAGGGAGTCCTGCGGGGCCTGCACTTCCAGAAACGCCACCCACAGGGAAAGCTCGTCAGCGTAGTCGCAGGCCAGGTCTATGACGTGGCCGTTGACCTCCGGGCCGGCTCCCCCACTTTCGGCAAGCACTACGGGGTGGTCCTTGACGCGGACAGGCACAATGCCTTCTACATACCGGCAGGATTCGCCCACGGCTTCTGCGTCATGACGGACACGGCCGTGTTCACCTACAAGTGCACGGACTTCTACCACCCCGAGGACGAGGGCGGCCTCATGTGGAACGACCCTGCCATCGGGATTGACTGGGACAAGTACCTGGGAGGAACGTCCCCCCTGCTTTCCGGGAAAGACGGGGGACATCCGTCGTTTGACCCGGCGGGGCGGTATTTTGACAAGGACGCGGTCTGGATAGGCGGCTGACAAACAGACGATTATAGAGGGAACAGCGGGAGGGGATACCGATGATTTGGCTTATAGGCAGCAAGGGGATGCTGGGGCAGGAACTAGCCAGGGCATTCGATCAGAACAAGATGCAGTGGGTCGGGACAGACTCCGACGTGGACATTACCTCGTCCGAGGCGCTGGAAACCTTCGCGGCCTCCCATGACATCAGCGCGGGCAGGACCGGGAACGCCGCCAGCAAGGGGAAACACCCCGAAAAGATAACGTGGGTAATCAACTGCGCCGGCTACACCGCCGTGGACAAGGCGGAGGACGACGAGGAGACGGCCCGCAAGGTCAATGCCACGGGACCGCTCAACATAGCGCGCACCGCACGCCACATCGGGGCCAAGCTCATACACATCTCGACCGACTACGTGTTCGGCGGGGAGGAAAGGACTCCCTACGATGACGATGCGAGGAAGAACCCGCTGAGCGTCTATGCCAGGACAAAGGCGGAGGGCGAGGACGCGATACAGAAGGAGATGACCCAGTATTACATCCTGCGGACGGCATGGCTCTACGGTTTTTCCGGGGCCAACTTCGTCTACAAGATGACAAGCCTGATGAACGGGCAGCAGGAGCTCAAGGTGGTGGACGACCAGCGGGGAACGCCGACATCCGCCAGCACCCTCTCGGACATCATCATCAAGATAATCTCCTCATCCGACAACGCGCACACGCTTTTCGGCAAGAACGCAGCCATCCCATACGGCATATACAACTGCACGGACGCAGGCGAGGCGAGCTGGTTTGAGTTCGCCCAGAAAATATACGAATACGGAAAGAAATACGGGCGCATAACGGGCAGCTGCGAGATTTCGGCCTGCACGAGCGAGGAGTTCCCGCAGAAGGCCAGGAGACCGGCATGGTCGGTCCTGGACAAGACTAAGCTCCAGTCCGCCCTGCACGTCAAGCTTCCGTCATGGGAAAGCGCGCTCGAGAAGTTCATCAAATCCGACCGCTTCCAGCTACTGTAGGAGAAAAAGATGGCAAAACGCACGCTTCAGAATATACTGGTTACAGGAGGCTCGGGCTTCATCGGAAGCAACTTCATCCGATACCTCTTCGGCATGAGCGCGTCGGGCTCGGACGCATTCGCTGACGCAGCTTTCTCCGGCAGGGTCGTCAACTTGGACTGCCTGACCTACGCGGGCAACAACGAGAACCTGACGGAGGTCCAGGAGAACTACGGGG
>JAFSSU010000341.1 GCA_017450845.1 Treponema sp. | reverse complement strand
TGAGGAGGCGGCTTGAGGCGTTCAACATCGCGTGGAAGAACAACGAGGTTTCCACCCGCCGCATTGTGACCAAGGAGGACATCTGCCGCATAGTCAGCAACATGACGCATATCCCGGCTGACCAGCTTGATGCCGGTGAGGCGCAGCGTCTCCTTGACATGGAGGAAACCCTGCATCAGGAAGTCGTGGGGCAGGACGAGGCCGTCCGCCTGATAAGCGGTGCGGTCCGAAGGAGCCGTGCGGGGGTATCATCTTTGAAACGTCCCTTGGGGTCATTCATTTTCCTGGGGCCCACTGGTGTCGGAAAGACCCAGCTCGCAAAGTCCCTCGCAAAATTCCTCTTCGGAACGGAGGAAGCCCTTATCCGCGTGGACATGAGCGACTTCATGGAAAAGCACACATCGTCCCGCCTTGTCGGTGCGGCACCGGGATATGTCGGTTATGAGGAAGGCGGTATGCTGACCGAAAAAGTCAGGCAGCATCCCTATTCAGTCGTCCTTCTGGATGAGGTTGAGAAGGCGCACTCCGACATCTTCAACCTGCTTCTGCAGATGCTTGAGGAAGGCGAGCTTAACGATAACCTCGGGCATACGGTCAGTTTCCGCAACACGGTCATAATCATGACGAGCAATGCGGGTGCCAGGCAGATTACGAGCGACAGCAGGATGGGCTTCTCTTCGACCGGCGAGGGGCTCCTTCCCTATGACGACATGAAGGAGAACGCGATGGAGGAACTCAAGAGGATAATGTCGCCCGAGCTCCTCAACAGGATTGACGACATAATCGTGTTCAATGCTCTCGGAAAAGAGCAGGTTGCCAGGATTCTTGACATACAGCTCCAGGAGCTGCGTGACAGGCTCTCTGAGCAGGGGCTTTCCCTCCAGCTCAAACCCAAGGCCCGCGATTATATGGTGGAGCACGGTTATGATGTCAGCATGGGGGCGCGTCCCATGCGCCGCCTGATACAGCGGGACGTAGAGGATGAGCTTGCGACCCTGCTCCTCAGCGGGAAGCGGGGTGACAGCGATACGATTGTGATAGACTCCAACGGCGATAAGCTGACCGTCAGGTTCAAAAAGCCCAAGACGGTCATAACGATAAAGACAAGCGGGGATCTGGCTTTGGTTGCCCCGGACGAGAACTAGGAGGACGGCATGAAAGAATTCTTGCAGTACGAGATGGTCAGGAATGATGCCCTGAAGATTGCCCACAGGATTTGCAAGCAGGACGGCTTTGTGCCGGATATCATCTATGCCTCGCTCAGGGGAGGGGCATATATGGCGAACGTCATCAGCGAGTATTACAAGGTCGCGATGAAGGAGCACAAGCCCATTCTTTATGCCGCCGTCGTTGCCCGCAGCTACAGCAACGTCAAGATTCAGAACGCTGTCAGGATTGACGGATGGACATACTCCCCGGACTACCTCCGCCCCGGCGACAAGATAATGCTCGTCGATGACATTTATGACTCGGGGCGCACGCTGAACTACCTTGTCGGCATTCTCCTGGAGAAGGGGGTTCCGCGCGAGAACATCAAGGTCGTCGTGCACGATTACAAGATATACGCCTACAAGGAGGAACAGCTCCCCATACAGCCGGACTACTGGTGCCGCAAGTTCGTCATAGACCAGCCCGACAACAACACCTGGATAAACTACTGCAGCCACGAGATGGTCGGCCTGACACAGGAGGAGCTTGAGGAGCATTACTACAAGCCCTACCCCGAGCTGCGCGAAGTCCTCTCCGAGATTTTCCCCGGCTGACCGTAACCGATGGGGCCGGTGTTCCGTAAAATTCTGGCGGTATTTCTCTTTGCCTTTTGGGGCATACCCCTAGGTCTGTGCCAGGTTTCTGATACAGTTCCCCTGGACATAATAAGCCCCGTCTCCGGCACCTGGGGAAACAGGCAGCCTCTTGTCGTCAATGTCCCCGACGGCTGGGAAGTGTACTATTCCGTCTCCGGCTCTGACCCCCTGCTTTTTGGTTTTGCCTATGACGGTCCATCTCTGATAGATCAGGAGGGGGACGTCCGCCTTAAGGTTACCGCCGTGGACAGGACGGGACGGCGGTATGACTATGGCGTTGACTACAGCGTCAAGAGATTCTCCCAGCTGGATCCTGTCGGGAAATGGACCGAGGCGCAGAAGAAGTTCGTCCTCGCCATATCCGTGAACCCCGTGCGCAAGTACACGGCGGGCAGCGTCTTTTCTGTTCCTGAAGGCTTCAGCTACACGACGGCAAGCGATATTTCCTCCTCTGGCATCCGTTTTTTTAAGGGAGGCCTGCTTTCCCTCGGTGAAGAAAATAACATTATCCGCTTCGTTCCCTTTATTGTGACGGACGGTACTTCTTTCTTCCGCTTCCTTGTCAGGACCGTTCCTGCCAGGGAAGGAAGGGACGAGTCCAAGCAGATGCCCTTCAGGTTTTCTGACTGGGAGACTGTCATTCCCCTCGATGCCTCGTATGTGCTGAGGATAGACGACGGGCCATGGCAGGGTAAGCCCTCCGTCCTGAAGGTTGACCGGAGCGAGACCCATGTCCTTTTCTGGAAGCAGGCTGGGGTGGCCGATGACGGTGCGGCACAAAGCCTTGTCCTTTATCCCCGGCCTTCCCTGATGTGCGACGCAAGGCCGGACGGCAGTTGTATTTTCTCGCTTGGGCCGGAAAGTCCTTATCTTGCAGGCTACAGGCTCGGCAGGACGGAATCCCCTTCCGGTATGTCCCCTGCTGTGGGTTTGCACCGGTCCCTCGTCCTGGATGCCTTTCCCGGGGAGGACATTGAAGGGATTTTTACCTGTGGCCTGTATCTGGGCGGGGTATACCAGGGTGAGCTTTCCGCATCCTACCGCGTGGACAGGCTGCCGCCCCGTCCGCCTGAAATCAGGCCCGCGGAGCTGACAGGCCGCGACTTTTCCGACGGGAGGGAGGTCCGCGTGGAGGGGGAGCCTGGCACAAGGATTTTCTATTCTTGCTCTGCGGATGACGGTTACAAGCTTCTTGACGGGAACAGCCTGTTTCTCCCTGCGTCCGGAGATGCTTCCGTGACATACCTTGTCTCTGCTTATGCAATGGATGAGGCGGGGAACGCCGGGGAAAAGCAGGAGACAACGGTGAGCGTGGACGGCAGGAACGTATACGTGAAGGCCCATGATTCCGCCCGGATGTCGGCGGCGGATGCGGATACAGGGAACGGCAGCTCGGAGGCTCCTTTCGCTAGCTTCGAGCGGGCGGTACAGGCCGTGAATTCGAACGAAGGGCTTACCGTGCACATAGAGGGCAATGTCATCGTCCGCTCGGACATCATGCTGACAAAAGGATGTGTCGTGGATGCGGGACGGGGCAGCCTGACATTCGCGGGCGATTCTACCCTTTCCGTGGAGGGGGCGGATGTCGCGTTCAAAGATTGTACGATTGTCACCGGCAGCACTGATGACAGGGAGAACAGTTCTTTCATCTGGATTAGGGATGCCCGCGTCTCATTCGACGGCTGTGATGTCTCGGCAAGCTTCGTGAGGGAGGGAAAGCTTGTCTCCTTGAGCTATTCCGCGCTTACGGCAAGAGATTCATCTTTCTCCGCCACCGCCTCCTCGTATGCTTCCCTTGTTGATTCCCATTCGTCCCGTGTGGAGATTGCTTCCTCCACATGCGCGCTCTCGGCATATACCACGGTCGCTTTCTGCGTGATTGGATGCGACCTGC
>JAFSSU010000035.1 GCA_017450845.1 Treponema sp. | reverse complement strand
TTCGCGAGCTTGGAGAAGCCGTTGGCCCCCGCTATGAACTTTATGCCGAACTCCGTGTCCAGCACTATCTCGCTCATCTTCTTCTGGCGGTTTATGACCTGCATCAGGTTATACTGGGGGACGATGTTCAGGAGGACGTTCACGTTGGCCATGCCCATGTCGCCGTCAATCAGGATGACGGACTTTCCCAGCTGGGCATAGGCAATGGCCATGTTTATGGCGATGTTGGTCTTGCCCACGCCGCCCTTGCCGCTCGTTATAGCTATAATCCTCGTCTTGTGGGCATCGCCCTTGCCCATCACCATGCGAAGCTCGCTCAACTGTTCTTCCATATTATATAACCCTCAAACTAGATTCTCATTCACTCAAGGCCGTCAGGGGTCAATGAATCCCCCTTGCCGAATTTCCGCTCCAAGTGCCCTATGTCCACGTCAAAGCCGTCCATATTCCTCAGGAAAAAGACCGGGTCGGCCCGCCTCATCTTGTGCAGGATCTCCTGTCCGACCGTAATCAGGGAGACAGCCTTGCGTTTCTCATGCAGCACGCTCAGGATATTGCCATAGGTAGAAGTCTCGTCGCACTTTGTGACTATCACGCTCCTGAAACCAAAAGCCTCATAGTTCTTGAATATCTTATCCAGGTCCTTTCCCTTCGTCGTCGCGGAGACCGCAAGGTAGATATCCGCCTTCAGGTTCCTCACGTCCAGCATTTCCTGGAGCTTGGAGATGTGGTCGTAGTCGTTGGGGCTGAAGCCGCTCGTGTCTATGAAAACATAGTCACCCTTGGACCTGGAACCGCCGCCGTACATGCCGAGAAGGTTCTCCAGGTCCTCCTTGGTGTCCACCTTGTCCACGTTCAGCTCCATCACCTCGGCATAGCGCTCGATCTGCTCCTTGGCGGCGACGCGGATGTTGTCGGTCGTAATCATGTGGATAACAGGATTACGGTCCTTGTCCTTGGCGGCCATCTTTATCTCCGCCGCCATCTTTGCGATGGTCGTCGTCTTGCCGACCCCCGTGGGACCGACGACGATGATGACATGGGGCTTCTTCTTGCCCGGGAAGCGGGGGGCTATGGAAATATCCTCGCCGATCCAGTCGATGACCTTCGCCATGACCAGCTTCTCGTCGTCCAGCTCCTCAAGCTTGAACTCGCCCCTGATTTTGTCCTTCAGCTCCTCGATGTAGGACCATGAGAACTCGTTGTCCTCCAGCAGGGATTCGACCTTCATGATGGTCTCGTGCTCATCCTTTACGGACGAGCTTTCGCTGACCTTAGCGAGGATGGAAGCCATGCTGTCGATTTTCTTGGCCATGTCGTTGAGCTTGACCTGCGTCGAGATGGCCTCCGCGCCGCCCAGGCTGTCCAAAAGGCTTTTCTTCTTCGCCGCGAAGTCATCATCCACCACCGCCTGCGACGCAAGCGGCTGGGCAGGCCGGGACGCGGGATATGCATGCATGGAGCTTGCCGTCAGAGGCCTGGTGGCAGCAGGGCCGGCAGCACGGGGAGCGGAGAGCATCTGACCTGCCCCTCCCCCCTGAGGCATGTCCTCGAACTGGTTGTCGTTCACCACGTATGTGACCCGGTAGACCTCGTGCTCATTCAGATGAAAGAGGTTCGACTTTATGATTGCCTTATAGTCGATAATCTGATAGTTCGCGCCATATCGCCTGAGCAGCTCCTCCTTGACTTCATCCAGGCTGTTCCCCTCAACCGTCCGGGGCATAAGGTTCTTACTGTACATCTATGTCCCCCAGAGTCTCCACCTTGATTTCCCCTCCGGCCGACATGACCTCGCTTATGGAAAGCACCACCAAGCCGGGGATCTCCCTGTCCGTAGAGGACTTCACCAACTGCCGCACCTCATCCACACAAAGGACGACGGGCAGGAAGTTGCGGTCACGCACGGCCGCGATCGACGCGCTCATCGCATTGATGTAGTTCCTGCCGTCAACCGGGTCGAACGCCACGTAGGGCTTCTGGCCGGGCTGCTCCACACGGTGCTCCAGGATTTTCTGGGAAAGCCCCGGCGACAGGCGGAGGACATGGAGGGTCTTGTTCTCATCCGTATACTGAAGGCAGATCTGCGCACCGAGGGCCTGCCTGACTTTCTCCGTAAGGAACCAGGAATCCTTTGTGATCGGGGCGAAGTTCGCCAGGGTCTCAAGAATCGTGACCATGTTGCGTATGCTGACCTGCTCATCAAGCAGGTTCTTGAGGACTGCCTCGATCTCTCCGTAGGAGAACTTGTGCTCGCCTGACAGGACCTCGTCAACGATGACCGGGTGGGACTCCTTGATTTTGCTGATGATCGAGCTGACAGACTGACGGGTCAGTATGTCGGCGGCATGACGCTTGATTATCTCGGTCAGGTGGGTCGCGATGATCGTCGGCGGGTCAATGACCGCATAGCCGGCCTTCTCCGCCTCAACCCGCTTCTCCTCGGGAATCCAGACCGCCTCCATGCCGAATGCCGGGTCATGGGTCTTCTCACCGGCAAGCTCCCTGTCCTTGGGGACGTTGCCGGTATTCAGGCACATATAGTAGCCGAGCTTGAGCTTGGCCCGCCCGACCTCGATTCCGCGAATCTTGAAGGTGTACTCCTCCGGGTCTATGGACATGCTGTCGCGGATGCGGATGGGAGGAACGACGAGCCCAAGGTCCAGGGCCTCCTCGCGGCGGATCCTTGTGACGCGCTCCAGAAGCTCCGCCCCCTTCTCCCTGTCCACGAGCGGGACAAGGGTATAGCCCAGGTCGAGCGACAGCTCGGGAAGATCGACGACGGGAGAGACATCGCCGCCAGCGGCCTTCTTGCCACCGGCCGCACCGGAAGCCGACCCGCCCATCGCGGCCGCACGCTTCTTTTTCTCCTCCTCCTTCTCCATGTTACCGTGGATTCTCCATCCGGCGAAGAAGAAAAGCGCGCCCATCGGGATAAGGACGGCAGCGGAGGCATTGTGGAAGGCCAGCCCCATGACGACCAGGGCCCCGCCGACTATCATGTAGACCGTGCCGGACACGGTGAAGTTCTTCTTGAGCTGCTCGCTGAGAAGCTCGTCAGAGCTTCCGCCCGTCACCAGGATACCGGTCGCGAACGAGAGCATCAGGGCGGGCAGCTGGGAGATCAGGCCGTCGCCTATCGTCAGGTGGACGTAGCTTCCCAGGGCTTCCTGGAAAGGCATGCCGCCTATCACCATTCCCGTCACGAAACCGCCGATCAGGTTGAGGGCAGTGATGAAGATTCCGGCCTTGACGTTACCGGAGACGAACTTGGAGGCACCATCCATCGCAGAATAGAAGTCTATCTCCTGCCTTATCAGGGCCTTCTTGCGGGAAGCCTCCTCCTCGCTGATGACACCGGCGTTCATCTCGTTCTGAACATCGAACATCTTGTTGTTCATCGCGTCCAGGGTAAAGCGTGCCGTGACCTCGGAGACACGGGTCGCACCCTTCGTGACGACTATGACCTGAACGACGATGATGATGATGAATATGATGAAGCCGACCAGCTCGCTGTTCCCCGTCGCGATGGCGGCGAAGGACTTGACCATCTCGCTCTGGCTGTCCATCATCCTGCCGTGGACATTGGCCCCTGTCAGTATGAGTCGGGTAGAGGAGACGTTTATCGCCAGGCCGAACAGGGTCACCAGCAGGATAAGCTGGGGGAAGGACGTGAAGTCCGCGGCCCGCTTGGTGTAGATGACCGTCAGCAGAATGGTCAGAGAAAAAGCGATGTTGATGACCATCGCCAGGTCAATCAGGCCCTTAGGCAATGGTATGAACATCATCAGAACGGTTATGACGACCGCGACGGCAATCAAACTGTTCTGAGATGAAAGCAACGAATTCAGAAAATTGTTCCGCCTCTCAGGCATTTATTCCCACCCACCTGTTATTTCTTTTTATCCATATATCCTATCTGGCCGTATATCGTGGCGATAGCCTTGATATATGCCTCGGGAATTATATCACCAATTTCGGTTTCTGTATAGAGAGCACGGGCCAAAGGCCTGTTCTCCACTATGGGGACACCGGCCTCCCCCGCTATCCGCCGCATGTTCAGGGCGGTCAGGTCCGTACCCTTCGCCGTCACCTTCGGGGCATCGTCTATGTTCCGCTTCCACTCGAGGGAGACAGCAAAATGGGTCGGGTTCGTTATGAGCACGTCGGCCTCCCGCACGGCCTTGGGCATGTTGCGGGACAGCATCTCCTTCTGGGCGTTCTCCAGGCGGCTCTTGACCTCCGGGTCACCCTCCTGCTCCTTGAACTCCTCCTTGACCTCCTGCTTGGTCATCTTCATGTTCTCCATGAACTGCCTCTTCTGGACCAGGTAGTCCACGACCCCGACGGCAAGGAGGAACACCGCGCTTATTATCAGCATCTTGGCTGCCATGCGGGCGACGTGCCCCATCGCAAGGTCAAGGGAGCCCGTCTGGGTCATGGAAAGGAGCCGGGAAATATCCCCCCGGATGATGAGGAAGCCTGCGAAGCTTATGACGATTACCTTGAGGAGGGACTTGACTATGTTGAAGCCGCCTTCCAAGGAGAACATCGTGCGCTTGAGGTACTGCCCGAAGTGGGGTACAAGCTTGTCGAACTTTGGCATTATCAGCTTGGGCGCAAACAGGAAGCCCCTGTTCTGCACCAAGTTGGAGACCACGCCTATGAGCAGGCCCAGGATACCGAAGGGAATGACCATCCTGAGGAAGTAGCTCGCGAAGACATAGGCCGGTCCATAGTTGGTCAGCTCAATGCTGAAGATGTTGGAGAAGAAATAATACATGCAGGCCTTGAAGCTCCTGAGCATCCAGGAACCGAGCAGGACGAGCAGGAGAATCTGGAACATGTATATGAGGGTGGAATTCAGCTCCTGGCTTTTAGGGACACGGCCTTCCTCGTTGCGGGCCTTACGGAGCTTGTACTCTGACGGCTCCTCGGTCTTGCCCTCTTCCTCCGCGGAGAACCACTGCAGGTCTATCTGGCTCATTGTCCGCCCCCTATCTGGTAGCCGACCTGCGAGAACAAGGTTTGCAGGTCCTGGAACCCGTGCCTGAAGCTCGCCTCAAAGAAGCCGATCAGGTGCGGGAGCAGGAAGGCGAGGATGAGGAAGCTCGACAGTATGAGGATAGGGAAGCCTTCGGCGAGCAGGTTCATCTGGGGGGCAGCCTTGGACAGGATGCCGACCGTGACGTTCACCAGGAACAGGGTCGCGACCAGCGGCAGGGAGATAATCATCGCGTCATGGAAGAGCTTGGTCAGCCCCCCCATCATGAAGAAAGCCATGCGGTCGGAGTTCTCCAGGACAGAAAAGACGTTCAGGCTCCGGAAACTTGCCCCGACCCCAAGCGTAAAGAGACTGCGGAACAGGCCGGTCTGCAAGAAGACGAGCATCGCGAGGAAATTCAGGAACTCTCCCATCAGGGGGTTCTCCACCTCGCTCATCGAGTCATACACGGAGCTTGCCGCGAAGCCCATCTGGAATGCGAAGAACTGGCCCGCCGTGCTGAAGGCGGCGAAAATCACGTTCACGTAGAAGCCGATTATGACCCCGATCATCGCCTCGCCCGCAAGCAGCAGGACGTACTCCAGCGTGAACTTCCCGTCCAGCGACAGGTAGTCCAGATAGGGTGAGAACAATCCATCGTTGAACGAGAGCAGGGGGAACTCGAAGTATGCGAGATAAAACGCGAGCGCGACCTTGGGCAGGCGCGACACGGTCCTGGAAGAGAAAAGGGGGAGTGACATGATAAGGGCAAAGCACCGCGCCGCAACCAGAAGGAACATGGGCGCGCTCCCTACGATTTTCTCAAGCATAAGCTACCGCATCCCTGCTCCTACATTTTTCCGATCTGGCTGAACAGCCTCATCGTATAGCCCGAAAGCTCCGTGAACATGAATCCTCCCAGCAAGGCAAGGATGAGGAGGATTGTCAGGAGCTTGGGCAGGAAGGTCAGCGTGGACTCCTGTATCGAAGTCGTCGCCTGGAAAATCGCTATGACAAGGCCTATCACCAGGGCCCCGCCCAGGACGGGGGCGCACAGCAGGAAGACCTGCAGTATGCCCTCCCTCATAAGACCCGCTATCTCAGTTACGGACATCCCTCACCTCCCCTACATCACGCTGTTGAAGAGCTGGGTCGTCAG
>JAFSSU010000340.1 GCA_017450845.1 Treponema sp. | reverse complement strand
TTGTTCTTCACAAATGAAAGGAATGCCCTCACATTCGGATCCTGTTCTTTTCCATAGGCAGCCGCATTGAAGATAACATGATGTGTCATGTCCCCCAGTTTTACGTCTTTATTCTCTTTACATTCCCGCTCGAATGTATAGGTCGGAAGCTCATTGCAGAACGGGTCATCCAGGCAGATGAAGATTACGAAGCTTTCTTTCAATTCAGAGTACACAGCCCCCTTCATAAGGCTGTCAGTGTCTATCATCGCCTGGTAGTATCGGGTTCTTTTCCCAATATCCTCGATTTTGTATGACTGGCACTCGACATCAAAGATCTTGTCACTTCCCGTTACATAGACATCAAGCCTGACACCTTTCTTGGAGTAGAAGGGGCTTATGTGTTTCTGAAGGTCTGTGTATTCTATGCGGTCAATTTTAATTTTGAGAAGCCGCTCCAGAACGCCCTTGCATATATCCGGCTCCCTCATTACAGCACCAAACATAAAATCGTCCGAGAACACCAGCTCTTCTACAGGCTTAAAGTTGTAACTTCTGCTCGTTTCCATGCCTATACTATAACATTGCCCTGCTGAAAAGTCTAGGCGGAGTCTGGATTTTCCATTCAGACCATGCTATACTTAACGCATCCATGGACTTTTACTTTGAATTCGAACAGAAGTACCGGGGCTCTCGGGAGCTGATTAAGAGAAGGCTGTCAGCATACCTTCCCTTCGTGCAGAAGTGCCGCAGCCTGTATGCTGACTGCAAGGCCCTTGACCTTGGCTGCGGGCGAGGAGAATGGCTTGAGCTGATGCAGGAGAACGGCATTGATGCCGCCGGTGTTGACCTGGACGATGCCATGGTCTCCTACTGCAACGGGAAAGGCTTCTCATGCCAGAAAAAAGATGCCCTCGCGGCTTTGAAAGAGGCTGCCGATGAAAGCCTGTGCATTGTCTCTGGCTTCCATATCGCGGAGCACGTTCCTTTTGACGTACTGAGGCAGCTTGTCCATGAGGCAAAGAGGGTCCTGAAACCTGAGGGACTTCTTATCCTTGAGACACCGAACCCGGAGAATCCTGCTGTCGGGAGCTGCAACTTCTACAACGACCCGTCGCACATACGGCCCCTTACGCCGGCCCTGCTCAGCTTTCTCCCGGAATACGAAGGATTCCACAGGACCAAGATACTGCGGCTTCAGGAAGATAAAAGACTTCACGAGCCGGAGAACGTCTCTCTTTTTCACGTGCTTACGGGTACCAGTCCCGACTATTCGATAGTAGCACAGAAAGAAGCCGCCCCGGAGCTGACCGCAGGATTCGACAGCCTCTTCCAGGCCGACTATGGCATAACGCTGGAAGAGCTGAGCCAGTCCTACGACACGAAGCTTCACCAGCTCATAGAACGGCAAGCTCAAGGAATAGAGCGCCTGTCCTCGGCACTCCGCGAGCAGTCCAGCCGGATTGCCGGACTGTCAGACCTGATTTCTGCCCAAAACAGAGAGCTTAACGAGCTTCGCGGGATCATCATGAACACCCGCCACCGAACCTTGTTCGGGGCCGTTGAGTGGCTGCTGAAAAAGATAAAGCGCAGCATGCGTTTGCGATTGGAATAGCCATAAAGCTGTCTGCTGCGGGCGCGGGGAACGGCTTACGAAAATTCCGAGCCGCTTTCCCTCCCCTCACAGGTGTTTCTTCAGCTCTTCCTCCGGCATACCGAGCTTCAGGGCCGCATCCTTAACAGAAAGGAGCCCGGACTGAATGAGTTCCGCGCACATGGCAACACGTCCGTCCTTGCGGCCTTCTTTCAGCCCCTCCTCCCGTCCACGGCGCTCCACGTCAGTCTCGTGCAAGTTCCACGCCAGGTAGTCGTTTATGAACGTCTGCTCAAATTTCTTTGTCTGGACCATATTTGATATCCCCCTTGTAAAGGGCACCCCTAAAAACTCGCCTTTGGCGGTTTTTAGAGGTTTGCCGACGAGTCGTAAGTCGCTATAATAGCGCGACTTACGACATCGCATTTTCAAAGTTACCTCGAAAAAGCTGAGCTTTTTCGAGGTTCCCTAAACTCATCCTCAGCCATGTTGTTCTTCACGAACGAAAGGAATGCTATAACCCTGCTGAAAAGTCCAGAAGTGCCGTGACTTGTATGAGACAAGGCGGAACCGGGACGAATACAGCATTGCACCAGGACGAATACAGCCCTGTATCGGGAAAAATACAGTACTGTATCGGGTGTACAATCTAGCTAGAGTGTACCTGGCACTCCAGCTAGGACATGCAGACAATCTAATTAGGAAGTACGGTACATCTACCTGGAAAAACAGCCCATACGCAGCAAAGCAAGCCAACGGAAGCTGCGCCGAAAATATGACAAACTCAAGTATACCAGTTTTTTGCCGGTTCAGCAAGTTCCGGTCCGGGCAAGCGATGCCAGCAGGTTAATTTCCCGCCATCTCCAGCCGCATACACTGAAATTCCTCCTCCGTTATACAGAAGCGGTGCATGTCTACGCGGCCTCCGGTGAAGGCAACGCCCTCCGCCTCAAGCTTCTCCTGCTGCGCGAGGGGACCGCCGAAGGCAAAGCTTCCGGAACAGAAGCCTTCCGCGTTGACGACACGGTGGCAGGGGGTATGCTCGTTGCTCGGGTTCTTGTGCAGGACGTTCCCCACGTGACGGCGCAGGTTGCAGTTACCCGCAAGGGCGGCTATCTGGGAGTATGTGGCGACCTTGCCGCGGGGTATGGCGCGGACGGCCGCATAAATTTTTTCTGCTGTGGCAGTGCTTCTGCTGTCCATACCCCATTGTAACACGATGCCCCGGAGAAATCCATAGGACAGAGGGGTGCGGCATTGATTAGCATAGTGTTTATGGCATATACTGGAAGACGGCGAAGGAGGCCAATATATATGGCAGAAAGATATGACATCGTTATAATCGGGGCGGGCCCGGCCGGGATGGAGGCAGCCATAACGGCAAGGGTCAGGAACAAGAGGATTCTTCTGGTCGGGAACGGCGGGGGCAAAGGCGGCAGCGGCAAGGTCGGCAAGGCACATCAGGTGCAGAACTACCTTGGGCTGCCGGATATCGGCGGGGAGGAGATGCAGACCCGATTCATGGCACACCTGGAGCAGATGGGGATTGCCATAACACAGGGCAAGGTCGCCTCGGTATATCCGATGGGGGACTACTTCTCGCTCCAGCTGGGGGAGGACATAATCGAGTCCCGCGCGGTCATCCTTGCCTGCGGGGTCAATTTCGGCACGCCCCTCCCCGGCGAGGCGGACTTCCTGGGACGCGGGGTCAGCTACTGCGCCACATGCGACGCGGCCCTCTACAAGGGCAAGAGCGCGATCGTCGTCGCCTGGTCCAAGGACGAGGAGAAGGAGGCGGCCTTCCTTGCCGAGAAAGCGACGAAGGTCATCTACCTGCCCCAGTACAAGGAGGAGGTCTCCTTCAGCGCGGCAAACATAGAGGTCGTGAGGGACAAGCCCCGCTCCGTGGAGGGGAGGATGAAGGCGGAAAAGCTCGTCTGCGAGGGCGGCACTTACAGCGCGGACGGCATTTTCTTCCTGCGGGAGGCTGTCGCACCGGACAGGCTCATCCCCGGTCTGGAGACGGACGGCAAGCACGTCAAGGCAGACAGGCGGATGGCGACAAGCGTCAAAGGCTGCTTTGCCTGCGGGGACATCACAGGCACGCCCTACCAGTATATCAAGGCGGCAGGGGAAGGCAACGTCGCCGCCCTGTCCGCGGTGGAATACCTGTCCAGCCTGGGCTGATTCCACCGCCGCCGGGCGGTCTTACGGCGGAAGAATCAGCCGGAGGAATCCCGGCAGGATTAAAAACACAGCAAGGCAAAAGCTTTTTTCTGTTGAAATGCACATTCCTGTCCCCCACGGACAGATATATATGCGTATGAAAACAAAGAGAAAGCGAAAAGCAAACCGGAAACCTGCCTTCTCAAAGGCCCTGCTGGCGCAGGCCGCCGAGATGGTGGCGCGGAAAGAGCGGCTTCCGCTGAAGGACGACGTCGCCTTCAAGATGTTCCTGTCCAGCCCGGAGCCCGAGTCGCGGGCCTGCCTGCGGTATTTCCTTTCCGCAATGACCGGGCGGGAGGTGACGGCCGCGAGGGTCACGAACTCCGAGCTTGCCCCCGAGTTCGCGAAAGGCAAGATGCCGAGGCTGGACGTGAACTGCGAATTCAATGACGGACAGAAGGCCGACATCGAGCTACAGCTGACAAGGGCGGATGACAACCAGAAGCTCAGGGCCCTCTTCTACGCCTGCAAGCTCTGTGCGGGCAGCCTGAGGAGGGGCAAAGCCTATGACAGCATGCCGTCCGTCTATCAGATTTTCCTCATCGACTTTGACCTGTTCGGGGAGGAGGGAAAATCGGGCGGGAGGAAGTTCTTCCACCGGGCAATGATGAGGCTGGACGACGGAGCGGCCCTCTCGGACCGGCTGCAGATCCTCTTCTTTGACCTGAAGGTGCCGGGGCAAATCGGGGAAGGCTTGCAAAGGGCGGCGAACTGGTGTAAATTCATCTCAGGATGTGAGAAGCCCGAGGTCCTGGACGTGCTTGGCAGGGACGAGGGCTGGAAGGAGGAGTACGAGATGGCAGTGAGGGCATACGACAAGGTGAGCGCGGAGGAGCGGGCCTGGGCCTACCACCTGTCCGTAGACAGGGCAGAGGCGGACTACCGGAACGGCATAATCCTCGCCAAACGGGCCGCCCGCGAGTCAGGTTGGAAAGATGGTCGCGAGTCAGGCTGGAAAGACGGAGAGAGAAACAGGGCTCTTTTCGCCGCACGAAATCTGCTTACGATGGGGGTGCTGACTCATGAGCAGATAGCCCAGGCAACCGGCCTGCCCATCGAGGACATACGGGCTCTGGCGGTCAAGCCGGAGCAAACGGGCGCAGAGTCGGCGGAAGCGTAGCGGCCACGGCATTGCCGGGGGCGGTATAGCCTTGATGCTGCGCTGGCGGTTGCCGCCGCTTGAGGCTGTCTTGACGTTGGGCGTTCCGCCGGCCTGCGTTATGACCGGAACGGCTGGCCACCGCCGATAGCGGCGGCCCGGGGCCCAAAAGGGATTATTTCTTCTTCTTTTTCTGGGTATCCTGATAGAGGGGGTAGACTGTTTCCGCCACGCTGGTCAGGTTCTTGATGCGGTTGTCGTTGGACGGGTGGGTGGAAAGAATCTGCGGGACGGAGGAGCCGCCCAGCTTGTTCATCTTCTCCCAGACCTTTATGGCCTCGTGGGGGTCATAGCCAGCGCGGGCCATCAGCTCGGTCCCCATGTTGTCAGCCTCGGTCTCGCACTCGCGGCTGAACGGCAGGGTCAGCCCGTACTGCCCGCCCAGGAGGAGCACGGTCTGCCCCATCTCGCCCAAGCCCGCGGCCTGCGAGACTACGGAAATTCCCGCCTGCTGCAGGGCCTGCTTGCTCGCCTGCTCGCGGCTGTGCTCCTTGAGCGCGTGGGCAATCTCATGCCCCATGACGGCGGCAAGCTCCCCGTCGGTCAGCTTCAGGCTGTCGATTATCCCCGTATAGACGACAATCTTACCGCCGGGCATGCACCATGCGTTGACGGTGTCTTCCTTTATGACGTTCACCTGCCAGTCCCACTTGAGGGCATCCTCGCGGAAGACCCCGGTCTGGGCTATGAGCTTCTGGGCGACGGACTGGACGCGGTTGTAGACGACCTTGTCCGTGTTGAGCGTCCCGGCATCCCCGGCTTCTTTCAGGACCTGGGCGTACTGCTCCTGGGCCTGCTTGTCCATATCCTCAGCCGAGACGAGCATGAACTGCTCGCGGTCGGCCCCGACTGCCCCGCCGGAGGTGGTGCTGCTCTTGCCGAAGAGCTTGCTGAAGAAGCCCTTCGCCGAAACCGGGGCGGCCATCGCCGCCGCCAGAAGTAAAACCGAAATATATCTGTGTAGTCTCTTCATACCGCTATAATAACAAAAATCCTTCGTAAAAGTAACTTGACCCGCCGGATGCTACTTCGCCGCCGCCTGGTAGAGTGGGTAGACCGTCTCGGAGACCTCGGTCAGGTTCTTGATGCGGCTGTCGTTGGACGGGTGGGTGGAAAGAATCTGCGGGACGGAGGATCCGCCCAGCTTGTTCATCTTGACCCAGACGTTGACGGCCTCATGGGGGTCGTAGCCCGCCCGCGCCATAAGCTCGGTGCCCATGTTGTCGGCCTCGGTCTCGCACTTGCGGCTGAACGGAAGGGTCAGCCCGTACTGCACGCCGAGGGCGAGCGCGAGCGATCCCAGGTCACCCAGCCCAGCAACCTCGGAGATAAGGGAGACGCCGACATCCGCGAGCACCTGCTTGCTTGACTGCTCGCGGCTGTGCTCCTTGAGGGCATGGGAAATCTCGTGCCCCATTATTGCGGCCAGTTCCCCGTCGGTCAGCTTCAGGCTGTCGATTATCCCCGTGTAGACGACGATTTTCCCGCCGGGCATGCACCATGCGTTGACGGTGTCCTCCTGTATGACGTTGACCTGCCAGTTCCAGTTGAGCGCGTCCTTGCGGAATACCCCGCACTGGGCGATCAGCCTGCGGGCGATGTTCCTGACCCGCTCCGTGGTCACCTGGTCTGGGTTGAGGGTCTTGTTCCTGCGTGCCTCGGCGATGACCTCCGCGTACTGGGAGTCCGCCTGCTCGTTCATCGCGGCCTCGCTGACGAGCATCATCTGGCCCCTGTCGGCCCCTACGCTGCCACCGCCCGTGGTGCTCGCACAGGCAGAGAACGCGAACGTCGCGAGGACGAATGCGGCTATCTTAAAAAACTTCTTCATGGGGGAACCTCCTTTATCTGGAAACACCCCGATTATAATGCAGATTACAGCTGTCTTCAAGTAGAGGGAAGCCCGAAAAAACGGCACTTGCCAAAAGCCCCGCCTTTCGCTACATTCAAGGCATGGGCGTATTGGACATAGTTCTTATCGTAGTGGCAGCCATACTCTTCCTTGTGGGCATCATCGGATGCGTCGTCCCGGGCCTTCCGGGGGTCCCCCTCTGCTGGGGAGGCCTGCTCGCCGGTCACTTCATCCGCTGCAAGGAGCCGGTCACCGTCACCGTGCTGATAATCGCCGCCGTCGCATGCGTCATCGTGACGATCGTGGACTTCATCGTCCCCTCCTACTTCACCAAGAAGTCCGGGGGCAGCAAGGCGGGGAGCACGGGCAGCATGCTCGGCGTGCTCGCCGGGGTGCTGACCGGGCAGATACTGCTGATTTTCATCGGCCCCTTCGTAGGCGCGCTGATCGGAGAGATTATCCACGATGCCAGCAACATGAGGAAGGCATTGCGGTCCGCCTGCTACTCCTTCCTGGGCTTCATCACGGGGACGGGGCTAAAGCTCGTCGCGGCCGGCTGCATGCTCGTCGTCCTGATCAAATCCTTCATATAAATTCCCGAACCAGCGCAAAGAGTCCGCACAGCCGGACAGTACAGACAGAACAGAACAAACTTTTTTAACGATTTTTCCCATCCAATTTCACATTCCTTCATATCAGCACCAGATGTATATGTAAAACTTACATCGAGGATGAGAATGAAGGTTTACAGTTTTTCACCTTTCGGTTACGAGGGGTCCCTCGTAAGCGTGGAGGTTGACCTGCGGCGGGGGATTCCCGCCGTGGACATCGTGGGTCTGGCCGACGGAGCCGTCAAGGAATCCCGGGAGCGGATGCGGAGCGCGATACGGAACTGCGGCTTCGAGTTCCCCCCGGAGCGGGTCCTTATAAGCCTCGCCCCGGCGGACCTGAAGAAGGAAGGGGCGGCGTTCGACCTCGCCGTGGCCCTCGCCGTCCTGTGCGAGAAGGACATCGCGGACGGCAGGGGTGAGGGGCTGCCTGACGGCGGCGTGCTGGTGATGGGCGAGCTGGAGCTGAACGGCCGCGTCCGTCCCCTGAAGGGCGTCCATGCGGCGGCAAGCACGGCGCGGGAGGGCGGAATCCGCCGCTGCATCGTGCCCAAGGAGAACGCCGGGGAAGCGCGGGAAATCGCCGGCATGGAGGTGTTCGGCGCGTCCAGCCTTGTGGAGGCCTACGAGGCCCTGCGGAAGGAGGACTGCTTTACCCGGAAGCCCACCGCTTCAGGCAAGGAGGGGTGTCCCGACGGATTCCCCGCCGTGGACGTGGGCGGGGTCCTTTTCCCGGAAGCAGAGCCGGGCTACGAGTACGCCGACATCCGGGGGCAGGGCTTCTTTGTCCGCGCCCTCCAGCTGGCGGCGGCGGGCGGGCACAACGTGCTGGCGTTCGGGCCCCCGGGCTGCGGCAAGACGCTCGCCATGCAGAAATTCCCCGCCCTCCTGCCCCTGCTCGGCCAGGAGGAGGCCCAGCCGGTCACCAGGATTTACTCCATCGCGGGCCTGCTCCCGCCGGACAGCCCCCTCGTACGCAGCGCCCCCTTCAGGCAGCCCCACCAGACGGCGAGCATCGAGGGGATATGCGGGGGCGGCCCCAGGCTGAC
>JAFSSU010000339.1 GCA_017450845.1 Treponema sp. | reverse complement strand
CCCAAGAGCCTCAGGCTGCTGGGAAAGGAAGCTTTCCGCTGCGACAGCCTTGCGGAGATACAGATTCCCGAGGATCTTGCCATCAGTCTCGTTAATTTAGGTCATTACTCGGAAAAAGATTTTTCTAGTGTTTTCTCCGGCACAAAAATCAGGGAGAGCATCGCCCTGCAGAAGCTGCTCAAGGAGACCAAGACCCGCAAAATGTCGGATACTGAATACAATAAAATCGAGAATGACATCAAAAAGCAGATAGGTGACGGTTTTGAATGGTAACGGCCAGCCGTCAGCATAAGCAGGGAGGAACCCCATGTTTCCTCTCTGGCCTTACCGGGGGCGGTCCGTCCCCGCACGTGCGACTGTGTAAATGCCCTGCTGCACGGCATTTACACAGTTTACAGCAAGATAAGGAGTTATATCATGACATTGGACGAGCGCATCAGGATGGATTTGACCGAGGTGTATGAAGGTCGGGAGCTGAGCGGGGCAAAGGCGCTTTCTTCCTGCATCTCCGTCTCCACGCTGGGGCTGCCCCAGCACTTCGTCGGGGACAGGAATGCCAGAACCGTCATGGTCATGCTGAACCCCGGCAAGGACGTGCAGAAGGCAGACTGGGAGCGCAGGCAGAACACGGACAGGGCGCGGGAATTTAATCGCACGGACCCCGGCAGCTTCATACAAAGTTACGTGGACTTCCTGACCAACTACGGCCGCCATGACCGGGCCCGCATGGACACCTTTGACCTGAAGCAGGCTCACTTCCTCAAGCACTGGCAGGGCAGCGGCATCATGCTCCCTACGGACTACATGCAGGACAAGGAAAAGAAGCTCGCTGCAAAGGAGGCAGTCCTCATGCAGAAGCTGCAGCTGGAGCTTGTCCCCTACTGCTCGCGTTCATTCGACTTCCGCAAGTCCTGGACCAACAGGTTCTTCGGTTACGTGGAGACCCTGCTCGGGGAAATCTTCGCCGTGGAGCGCAAGTACGTGATATTCGCTGCCAGAATCTTCGAGGACCTCTTCCGCCGCTACAACGCGGAGGCGGGAAAGACGGTCGCGGACCTGAGCGAGAAAAAGACCGGCCACCAGCTGGGCAGCTTCAAGGGCTGGTGCAGGCCCGTCACCCTCAGCTGGGAGGGCAGCGAGCTCAGGGCTGTCATCGCCTATACCTTCGCCTCGCAGGCCCTGCCCAACGCCGTGGACTTGATGGAATCATACGGGACGTTCTGCTTCTCCAGGTTCATGGCATAGCGCTCTTCAGATGCCCGGCAATCCGCCCTGCAGTTGAAGTCCGAGTTCTGGACAAAAAGTCTATGACGTATGATGATACCTGCCGGGAACTTATGAATCTCAAAGGTTCCAGAATTTGGGAAGGTAATCTTGACAAAATGAGGTCATCGTATTGAGGATACGGCGGTCAGTTTGTACCGCTCAATGTGCAGCAACTTCCGGGAAAGCCTCTCTATGCCGACGGCTGTCCGACTTTTTCCAGCCTGATCTGCCAGCCCAAACTGCGGAGCACGGAGGTAAATGTCGTGAGCGTCACTTTCTGGGAATCCTTGGAGCGGAGCTTCTGGATGACGGTCGGCGAAACATTCGCCTTCCTTGCCAGCTCCCGTATGGAAATGTTCTGGACTTCCATCTGTTCAAGGATGAATTCAGAAAGAAGGAAGTCATCGTATTCTTTCTGATAGATTTCCTTCTGCCCGGGGGTCTCCATAAAGAACTTGTCGAATGTCGTCATTTCAATTCCTCCTTCTCATCAGGATTGCGGATAAGATAGTCGGCCCGGTTTTTCAGAGCCAAAAGCTTTTCATCCTTTTATATATTACACAGGTATCCTTGTCCACTATCTAAGTGTACCATAAATATAATACGATGTCAAATTGTAATGGTGACAAGCAATCCGCCCTGCGGGCATTTGCCAGCCCGTGATGGCTTGCACGGAGACTGGAAACGTATGGGGACACCCTGCGGGAATACGTTTCCGTGTCCCCCGGGGAACTGCAAGGGCGAGCATGGTCGCGTATCCGTCCCTTGACACATCCGCCCCAAATGTTCTATTCTCTTCCCTGCATTCAAAAGACAGTTCGAGGTCCTTCCTGTCTCTAAACAAAACCAGGTCAACTCTTTTTCGCGAGGTTTCGCATGAATGAACTTTTTCTTGTAATTACCCTTCTTGTGTCCTTCGGGGGGACGCTGCTCTTCCTGAAAGCATTCGGCAAAGGCGGCCTGTTCGCCTGGATCGGCATCTGCACGATACTGGCCAACATCGAGGTGACGATTGTCGTCCATGCCTTCGGGATGGACCAGACCCTGGGGAATACCCTCTTTGCCGCGACTTTCCTCGCGACCGACATCCTGAGCGAGCGTTACGGCAGGAAGGATGCGGGCAAGGGCGTTCTTGCTGGCCTTGTGACAAACCTGAGCTTCATACTGCTTTCCTTCATGTGGGTGCATTACATCCCGGCGAAAAGCGACTGGGCGAGCGGGTTCGTCAAGGGGCTTTTCTCCAACACCCCCCGTATGCTGATTGCGAGCCTTGTTGCCTATGCCATCTCCGAGGCTGTCGATGTCTTCCTTTATCATGCCTGGTGGGACCTTACCGAGAAGAAGACCGGCAGCCACACGAAGATGCTCTGGTTCCGCAACAACTGCTCCACCCTCATCTCCCAGCTGGTCAACATCGTCATATTCAACTTCGGGGCCTTCTTCAGCATCTACAGCATGAGTGACCTGATCTCCATAACCGCCTCCTGCTACGTGATTTACGTCGCGACGAGCCTCCTGGACACGCCATTCATCTACCTGGCGCGGAAGATAAAGCCCTCCGAGTGACCGCCCCTGGGGCTGATTGAAACAAAGCTCGTTTTCTGCTATAGTTTTTTTCATAAAGAACATTCGAGAGGCGGGCGGTGGCTGATTTTAAAGAGTCAATAGACAGTTCCATAAATGCAATCCTTGAGTCCTACGACAAGTACGGCGGGATAAACCTGGACGAGTCCAATAATTT
>JAFSSU010000338.1 GCA_017450845.1 Treponema sp. | reverse complement strand
CTTCTTTGTCATAGGAGGGGAAGGGGAGGTCAACGGCGAGAAAGCGTCCAAGGAGGACATCTTTGCCTTTGCCCCCGGCGAGGAGGTCAGGGCTGCCGGTGACCTGCAGATGATGAAAATCCGGCCCTCCACCGAGAAACGTCGCTAGTGCCTGCGCCCCGCGGGGAAAGCCTCCGCGGGGCGTACTGCCTGCCCCTTTTGCCCTGCCGTTGCAACATTTGCCTTTATGCTATAGAATGACGCTACAATAACGATTTAGACCGGGGCTGATTATGATTTTTTCACCTGTAGAGATTCAGGAAACCGTCAACATGTTCATGCGGCAGAAGCTGGACATACGCTGCATTACGATGGGCATCTCGCTTCTGGACTGCGCCTGCGAGGACGAGAAGAAGGCTTGTTCCAAGATATACGACAAGATTATGCGCTACGCCGGGAAGCTCGTGCAGACCGGCCAGGACATTGAGAAGGAATACGGGGTTCCGATCATCAACAAGCGGATTTCCGTCACCCCCATCGCGCTCGTCGCGGGGGCCTCTGGGGCTAAGTCCTACGTTGAGTACTGCCGGACGCTGGACAAGTGCGGCAGGGAGCTGGGAGTAAACTTCATCGGGGGCTTCTCCGCCCTCGTCCAGAAGGGGATAACCCCCGCCGACAGGATTCTGATTGACTCCATCCCGGAGGCCCTGTCTGTGACCGACTGCGTCTGCTCGTCGGTCAACGTCGGAACGACCAAGAACGGAATCAACATGGACGCGGTCAAGCTGATGGGCGAGACCATAAAGAAGACGGCGGAAGCCTCCGCCTCGCTCCCCGTCAACGCCTGCGCCAAGCTCGTCGTGTTCACCAACGCCCCGGAGGACAACCCCTTCATGGCTGGTGCCTTCCACGGGCCGGGAGAGGGAGACGCGGTGATAAACGTCGGTGTCTCCGGGCCCGGCGTAATCCTGGCGGCGGCACGCGAGTTCAAGGGCAGGCCCATCAACGAGCTTGCTGACGGCATAAAGAAGATAGCGTTCAAGATAACCCGCATGGGCCAGATGGTCGGGGCGGAGGCGGCAAGCCGCCTGGGAGTGGGCTTCGGCATCCTGGACCTCTCGCTCGCCCCGACCCCGGCGGTCGGCGACTCCGTTGCACGCATCCTTGAGGAGATAGGGCTTGAGGGGGCGGGCGCTCCCGGAACCACCGCAGCGCTTGCCATGCTGACCGACATGGTGAAGAAGGGCGGTGTCATGGCGAGCACGAACGTCGGCGGGCTTTCCGGGGCCTTTATCCCGGTCAGCGAGGACGAGGGCATGATAAACGCCGTCAAGCAGCATTCGATTACTCTGGAAAAGCTTGAGGCCATGACCTGCGTCTGCTCGGTGGGCCTCGACATGATAGCGATTCCCGGCGACACGAGCGCGACGACGATAAGCGGCATCATGGCCGATGAGATGGCAATCGGTATGGTCAACAACAAGACCACAGCCGTCCGCCTCATACCTGCCCCCGGCAAGAAAGCCGGCGACTGGGTGGAATTCGGCGGCCTGCTCGGAGGCTGCCCCGTCATGGACGTGAACCGCTTCAGCTGCGCGGACTTCATCAACCGAGGCGGCCGCATCCCGGCCCCCATCCATTCGTTCAGGAACTAGGAGGCTGCCATGGCCGGTGAGTTTTCTGTATGCAACCTTACTGCGGACATCCTTTCCACCTCCTATGCGGCAGGCCTGAAAGAACGCTTTTTGAGATATGTCAAAATCTGGAGCGAGAGCGACAGCAACAAAGCGGACGACGGCATCATGCCGAGCGCGGAACGCGAGCGCGACATGGCCGCCGTCCTCAAAGCCGAGCTTGAGGGCCTGGGGCTTGAGGCTGTCCAGACCGACGCGAACTGCTATACTTACGCGCGGCTTCCCGCAAGCTCAGGCTGTGAGAAAGTCCCCGCCATCTGCCTGATGGCGCACATAGACACGGTGGACGAGGTGAGCGGAAAGGACGTGAAGCCCCTTGTCCACGAGGACTACCGGGGCGGCCCCATCGCGCTGCCCGCCGGGATCACGCTTGACCCGGAGGCGGACAGGCATCTGGCAGAGGCCGGGCAGCTCGGCGACACGATAATCTCAAGCGACGGGTCCACCCTGCTCGGGGCGGACGACAAGGCCGGTGTCGCGGAGATTATGACCGCCGTCGAATTCCTGATAACGCACCCGGACGTGAAGCACGGTGTCATCGAAGTGATGTTCTCCCCTGACGAGGAGACCGGGCACGGCATGGACAGGGTGCCCCTCAAGCTTTTGCAGAGCAGGCAGTGCTATACGGTTGACGGCGGTCATGAGGGCGAGCTTGAGGTTGAGTGCTTCAACGCTTTCAAGAGCGACATTCATTTTACCGGCAGGTCCAAGCATACCGGCGATGCCCGCCCCGACATGGTGAACGCCATCGAGATGGCGGCCTCCTTCGTCGCGAACCTGCCCCATGGCGAGCTGCCCGAGACGACGGACGGCTACCAGGGCTTCTTTGCCCCGATGGAGATTTCCGGCGGCATCGAGACTGCGGATGTCACCCTCTTCCTCAGGGATTTCAGCACGGAAGGGATGGAGCGGCGGAAGAAGCTGGTGGACCAGCTTGCGGCGACGACCGCCCTCGTCTTCGGCGGTAAGGCGGATGTCGTGCATACCCAGCAGTACCTGAACATGAAGGCCGGGCTTGACAAGCAGCCGGAGGTGACGGAAAAGCTCGTGCGGGCCTACCGGACGGCAGGCCTGGAGCCGGTCTTCAAGCCGATTCGCGGCGGAACGGACGGATCCCGCCTGACCGAGATGGGCATACCCACGCCCAATATCTTTACCGGCGGCCACAGCTACCACTCACGCTATGAGTGGGCAAGCCTCAGGCAGATGATCCGCGCGACCGAGGTCCTGATTCAGCTCGCCAAGGCCTGGGCGGAGTAGGACATGCGGGAATACGTCCGCAGGGTCTTCGCCTACAAGAGCACATACGCCCTGCTCGCAATATCCGTGTTCTCAATGCTGCTGTCCGTGTGCAGGGTGCTGGCGACAGGCTACTCGCTCTTTATGTTCATGCTCTGGAACCTCTTCCTCGCGTTCGTGCCTTGGCTCGCCGCCTCGGTCGCCTACGTGAGGGACATACGGAGCAAGCCGCTCCTGCTCGTCATCATACTCTTCTGGCTCGCGTTCTTTCCGAACGCCCCTTACGTCCTGACCGACCTGATACACTTGGGCAAGGGCAGCTCTGCCCCCGTGTGGTACGACCTTATCCTGCTTCTGAGCTACGGGTTCGCGGGGCTTATCTACGGCTTCACAAGCCTTCAGATGATAGAGGAGAAAGTGAGGACGGTCTTTGCCGTGAGGCATGCGGGCATACTGAGCGGCCTGCTCATCTACGTGTCGTGCTTCGGCATTTACCTGGGCAGGTTCCTGCGCTGGAACTCATGGGACCTGATAAGCAATGCCGACCAGGTCATGCGGGACGTGTTCCACAGGATGGCATACCCCCGGAGCCACCCGACCACGTGGATTTTCACCATCCTGTTCGGGACGCTGCTGAACATCGTCTACCTCGTGTTCAAGCAGGACGAGCTGCGACTTGCGGAGTAGGGGCGTTGTTATTTTCAGATGAAGCTGATAGAATGAATTGCGAGGTTTGTTTTTAATAAGCGATAGTACATTTAATGCTGTCTTGAATGAAGTGGATACCTTTTCATACAATCAATGCGTCCTGCTTTTAACGAGGCTTTCGCAGGTATTGCAGAACTGGTCTTCAAAAGACAGTGCAGAAGATTTGTTCTATTCAAAAAGCAATATTGAGCATATCGAGCGCGGCGTAAAAGTCCTGAATGAAGGGAAGGGTACAGAGCACGAGCTTATCGAGGTAGATTGATGAAGAAAATCTGGTTCGATGAGGCGTGGGATGATTATCTTTATTGGCAAGCCCAAGACAAAAAGACAATCAAGCGAATAAATGCCTTGATTCAGGACATCGAGAGAAGCGGGTTCGATAAAGGACTCGGAAAGCCCTAACCTTTAAGAAAGAACCTGAGTGGATTGTGGAGCCGTCGCATAGATGAGACGAATCGCCTTGTTTACCGTTTGGAAAGCGGGATGCTTCAGATTATTTCTTGCCGTGGCCATTATAATTAAGCCCTGAGCCTGTTTCAAAAGTCAGCCTTGACCTCTTGAAACAGGCTCTCTTATCTTTCGCCCCCTTCGTTCCCTTACGCGAACTGGGCCTGCCTGAGCGCGTAATAGACTCCCTTCTGTGCCATCAGCTCGGCGGGGCTGCCGCTTTCTACGATACCCCCCTTGTCGATGACGAAAATGCGGTCCGCGTTCTGAATCGTGGAGAGCCGGTGCGCTATGACGAAGCTTGTCCTGCCTTTCAGCATGCTCGCGATTCCCGCCTGAACCAAAAGCTCCGTCTTGGTGTCAATGCTGCTAGTCGCCTCGTCCAGAATCAGGATGCGGGGGTCGGACAGCATCGTGCGGGCAAACGCGACGAGCTGCCGCTGCCCGCCTGAAAGCTCCCCTCCGCGTGCCGTCAGCTTGGTGTCGTAGCCGTCCGGCAGCCCGCGGATGAAGTCATCAGCATGGACCGCCCGGCTCGCCGCAAGCATCTCCTCTTCCGTCGCGCCGAGCTTGCCGTAGAGGATGTTCTCGCGGATTGTGCCGCTGAAGATGTAGTTGTCCTGCGTCATTATCCCCATCTGCGTGCGCAGGCTCTCAAGCTTCACGTCGCGGATGTCCTTGCCGTCTATCATGATGGACCCGCCTCGTATGTCGTAGAAGCGGCTCACCAGGTTGACGACCGTTGACTTGCCCGCCCCGGTGGGGCCGACCAGGGCGATCGTCTCACCCTGCGCGACGGAAAAGCTCACGTCCTTGAGCACGTCCACGCCGTCCTTGTAGCCGAAGCTCACGTTCCTGAATTCGACCTTGCCCTGAATCGGCGGCAGAAGCCCGGCTCCCGCCTTGTCCGTGACCTGCGCCTCCGTGTCGATTATCTCAAAGATACGCTCGGCACCGCTCGCAGCGTTGACGAACTGATTGTAGAAGTTGCTCAGGTTCATGATCGGCTGCCAGAACATGCCGACGTAAGTCCCGAACGCGATGTAGGTCCCGATGGAAACGCCCTCGATCCCCAGCAGCTTTATGCCCACCAGATAGAGCATCATCGTGCCGATGCTCCAGCAGAGGTCAATCCACGAGCCGAACGCGTCGCACCAGCGGACGGCCCGGATGAATTCCCTGCGGTCATCCCAGACCAGCTGGCGGAATGTCGTGTCCGTCTCCTTTTCCGCGCGGAAGCTCTGGATTATCTTTATGCCGGACAAATCCTCGTTTATGAACGCGTTCATGTTGGACGACTTCTGCCGCTTGGCCTTCCAGTGCTTCTCCGCCATGACCGAAATCAGGAATACCCCCACAATCAGGAATGGCAGGGTGCACAGGGCGGCGAGCGCGAGCTTCCAGTTCTTCACGAGCATTATCACGACGACGGCTATGACCGTGACCAGGGTCGGGATCAGCGTCGTCACCGCGTTCTCGATGATGTCCTTGAGCGAGTTCGTGTCGCCTATGATACGCGCGAGGATCTTGCCCGACGGCCGCGAGTCAAAGAAGGCGAGGTCCAGGCCCTGTATGTGGTCATACAGCTCCTGCCTCAGTTCCTGAATGACCTTGTTGCTCGTTTTTGCCATCAGGATCATGCGCATCTTCATCGCAAGCACCGCCAATGTGTTCAGCACGGCGGCGAGAGCGACGATTCCGATGAGGCCGGGTACATCCCCCGGGATTATGTATCTGTCAACCGCCCGCTCGTTCAGGAGCGGGTTCACCAGGTCCACCGTCGTCCCGAAGGCCATCATCAGGAGCACGAGGGCAATCCGCCCCTTGTGTCTGAGGAGGTAGCGGAACAAGCGCGGCATGGTCTCGAAGCTGGACTTCTGAACCTGCTGCTCATCTATCTTGTAACTGTTCATATCTTCACTCCATACTGGCTGTCGTAAGTTTCCTTGTACAGCCCGCCCCGTGCAAGCAGCTCGTCGTGGGTTCCTTCCTCCACGATCCGGCCCTTGTCCAGGACGATTATCTTGTCTGCCTTGCGCACCGCGCTTATCCTGTGCGCGATGATGATTTTGGTCATGCCGGAAAGTCCCGCGAGCACCTGCTGGATTTCCTGCTCCGTCTCGCTGTCGAGCGCGGATGTCGAGTCGTCCAGCACGAGCACGGGCGTCTTCCGTGCAAGGGCGCGGGCAATCGTAATCCGCTGCTTCTGCCCTCCGCTCAGGCCCACGCCCCGCTCGCCTATGACGGTCTGCTCCTTCTCCTCCATCTTGTCCACGAATTCCGCGGCGTGCGACTGCGTGAGGGCTGACCGGACTTCCGGCACGGTAATCGTCTCCCGCTCTCCGAGCCGCACGTTCCCCTCAATCGTATCGCTGAACAGGAAGATGTCCTGCATGACGCAGGAGACGGCGCGGCGCAGGGCGGGCAGGGGCAGCTCGCGGATGTCGATTCCGTCCAGCCTGATGCTCCCGCCCGTCACGTCGTACATGCGCTTGAGCAGGTTGATTATCGTCGTCTTGCCCGAACCGGTCGCCCCCATGATGCCGAGCGTCTGCCCCGCCTTGACGGAGAAGGACACGTCCTTGAGAATCTCCTTGTAGCTCACGTGGTCAAACTCTATGTCGCCGTTCAGGTCATGCTGGGAGAAGAGCGCGCCGGAAAGCTCTTCGTCAAGCGCGCTTCCCCCTGACCTGTCGGTGATGTCAGGCATCTCCGCATAAATCTTGTTCAGTCGCTTGACGCTCGCCTTCGCGCTGGAAAAGCCGTTGGTCAGCCAGCCGAGCAT
>JAFSSU010000337.1 GCA_017450845.1 Treponema sp. | reverse complement strand
GACCTTGAACAGGTCTATCTCCTTTCCTATCTTGTCAATGGAGTCCCTGACCCGCCCGCATGGGCGGCCTCGATCGCGGCGTTCATGGCGAGCAGGTTGGTCTGGCTCGCGTTGCCGCTCGCTATGGTCAGGATTGAATTCTTGACCGTCTGGAGGGGCCTGAAGAGGGCGGAGATCAGGAAGAGCGTCACGAGCGAGGACAGGGCGACCGCGCCGATTATGACGAAGATGATGGAGCTCTTCATGTGGGAGAGCGAGGCGAAGTAGAGGTCATAGGGGGCGACCGCGAAGGCCGTCCAGTCCGTGACGGGACTGTGCGCGGGGTCGGACACGAAGTCCTTCTCAGGGGCTGCGGCCGCCTTGCCCGGGATCCGCGCAAGGCTTTCCCAGGGCCTCGGCAAGGCTTTCTCAATGACCCCGCAAGGCTTTCTCAATGACTCCGCAAGGCTTTCAGAAGCCCTGCGGAAGTACTTGCGGGATGACTGCGGAAGTACTTGCGGGATGGCTGCGGAAGCGGCGTAGAAAATATATATTTTCTTGCAATATACCTTGACAGCCGAGGTATATTGATGTAGTATATATTCCAGAGGAGGAGAAGAGAGTGCTGAACTTTTCGGACATCCTGAGGGCACTGACAGACACCCTCATCCTCGCCCAGCTCGAAGCCGGTGACAGCTACGGCTACCAGATAAACAAATCCGTCAACGGGCTGAGCGGGGGGGAATTCGAGCTCAAGGAGGCGACGCTGTACACGTCCTTCCGCAGGCTGGAAGAGAAGAAGCTCATCAGCTCCTACTGGGGCGATGAGGCATCCGGAGCCAGAAGAAGGTACTACGCCATCACGGACGAAGGCCGGAAGCTTCTGGACGAGAACAGGCAGGACTGGGAGAGAATCCTTGGACTGGTGGAAAAACTGATGAGGAACAGCAGGGAGATTGCAGCAGTATGAACGGTAAGATCAAGAACTACGTGGACGTGCTTTTCAACGACGTGCCTATGACCCGCAAGGCGGCGGAGCTCAAGGAGGAGATTCTCTCCACGATGAACGAGCACTTCGAGGCACACATCGACGAGGGCAAGAGCGAGAACCAGGCCTACACGGAGTCGCTCGCGGACATGGGCGACATAGACACGCTCCTTGAGTCGCTCGCCCCGGAGCGGGAGCTCAAGCCCCGGATCGAGGAATACCGCCAGAAGAAGGCGAAGAACACGGCGATTGCGGTCATGCTCTATATCATCGGTGTCGTCGCCCAGTGCGCCCCGCCCGCGATATGCGCCGTCTTCGAGCACGGCAACGAGGACAAAGCCGGGGTCATAGGCTTCATCTGCATGCTGCTTTTCGTCGCGGCGGCGACCGGGCTCCTAATCTACACCAAGATGAGCGTGCCGCAGGACGTCGAGCCCTACCTTGTCAAGAAGAAGGAAAAGTTCGACACGAGCACCGAGAGGGGAAGGCGGCTGTCGGCCATGTCCAAGCTCTACTGGATGATCGTCACGATCGTATACCTCGGCATAAGCTTCTGGACGATGGCCTGGTACATCACCTGGCTCATCTGGCTGATCGCGAGCGCGCTCTGGCAGGCGATCATGCTTTTCAGCGGCGACAAGGAAGGCCCGGGGGAGTAACCGGGATCCGGCACATTACTCTTGCACTGATTCGGAGGTGTGAAAAAAAAATGACGAGGAACGGAATACTGGGCATAGTCTGGCTCATGGTGGCGCTCACCCTGTCCCTGCTGCTCTCATGCGGGCTGACCGGGGATGCCGTCCCCCTTATCCCCTTGTTCGGGAAGGGCCTGCTTTCCCTGATATTTTACTGAGACTGCGCAAGAGATTTTCGGAGGAAAACGAATATATGAAAAGGAACAAAGTTTTGGCGGTTGTCTGGCTCGCCGTCGCGGTCGCCCTGACCTTGCTGCTCGCGCGGGGGCTTTCCAAAGGGTTCTCCGGCCACGGCGGATTCCAGTCCATGATGGGCAGGCTGGAGATGGGCGGTGACGGGAGCCCGGACGGCAGCGGCAGCGCGACGCAGCAGAACGAGTTCGCGGGCAAGGACATACACCATTTCAAGGCTGAGCTCCGGTCCCTGCCCCTGTTCGTCGGGGCCTCGGCTGACGGAAAGGTTCACGTGGACTTCCTGGACGGGGCTGAGAAATTCTGCAAGATCCGCTCCGGCGGGGGCAGCGTCTCCGTGAAGCAGAAAGGCAAACACAACGCTTCTTCCGGCAAGGTCCGCGTGAGCCTCCCCGCCGCCTGGCAGGGGGACCTGGAGCTTGAGGGCGTGAGCGGATCCGTCATGCTGGACGGCATAACGGCGGATTCCCTGGACCTGGAGTTCGTCAGCGGTGCCGTGACGATTACGGGCTGCGCGATAGGCAGCATGGACCTGGAGACCGTCTCCGGCAGCGTCAGCGCGGACGGCAGCTTCAGGAAGGTCTCGTCCGAGACCGTCTCCGGCAGCGTCAGGGTGGACTTCAAGGAGGCACCCGGCGGGAGGTGCAAGTTCGAGTCCGTCTCCGGGTCCGTCACGCTCGGCCTGCCCCATGACAGCGGCTACTCGCTGGACTTTTCCAGCATGTCCGGAAGCTTCAGCGACGAGATTACCGGCGCGAGCGGCGGCAAGAAAGGCTCGTCCAAAAACGGCGACGGCGGCATCCCCATCAAGGTCTCCACGATGAGCGGCTCCATCAAGGTTCGCTGAGGCGCGGGGATGGGGCAAAATGAGGGGGGGCTTTTTCTGTAAGAACGGGACGCTCGTTGACTCGGTCACTACATATATGGTCGATTTGACTGACTGTATTGTCATTGTCAGGAATGTCCCATGTGAGGAGTGTACGGAATGCGGGGAAAAATATTTTTCTGATGCCGTCATGGAACGGCTTGAAAAGATTATAGGAAAAGCTCGGGAGCTTGCGGGAGAGGTTTTTGTCACCGATTTTTCGAAACAGGCTGCCTGACAACAGGGGGCGGCTTGGGCTGTCAGGCCGTGACAGAGGGGGCTTCCCCGTGATATAATCCTTTCGGTGAGAAACCTGAAAAAGATTGCCGTAAACTGCCTCTTTTCCTTGGTCTACCTTGCGTTCGGGATTATGGCCATGGGCCTCGCCGTCAAGGACATCGTCTTCCATGTCAATGCCGTGCGGGACAATGAGGCCGTCATCGGTACCGTTCAGGGCGTGACGAGCCGGATCGTTGGTTCCGGCAGGAACAGGCACAGGGTGTATACGATTGTTTTTTCCTATGAATATGACGGGCTTGCGTGCACGGGGGAATTCGAGACGGAGAAGGACCTGCCTGACAGGCTTACCGGTCTCTTTGAGACCCGCTACCGGGAAGGGAACAAGATGCCGGTGCTGCTGGTGCAGGACGGGTCGCTGATTGCCGCGGCGGAAAAGAAGAAGGTCATTGCCGGGGACATAACGAAGATTGTCGTCGCCCTGGTCATCCTTGCCGGCGGGCTGGCCATGCTTTTCCAGCTTGTCGACGCGGTCTGGGATAAGGAGGACGGGGGCGGCCAACAAGAGCTGCCCCCCGCCAATCCGGACGAGGAGCGTGGGCAGGCGGGGCTGCCTCAATAGCCGGACGCGGCCAGTTCCCGGCTGCTCATTAGTTCTTCAAAACCCCTGCTCCGGGAAATCTCTCCGATAGAAGCAAGCAGCAATTCTGCATCATCAGGGTATTTAGTAACCTCATTCAGGTAGGCAAGAACATCTTCCTGCGTCTCGATATCATCCGCTATGTCGTATTCCTCAATCCGTTCCATAATACGCTTTCCTCCAAAATCCTGTATACAGTCCGTATGTCCCCTTCTTGTGTCGATTTGTCTCCGCCCGCAAGAAGAAGCACGAACTTGTCCATATCCAAACAGTAAACCCTGTGGCCTGGCCCGTAATCAATCCTCAGTTCCGTCACCCCTTTCCTTAAATTCCGGAAATCACCGGGATTCCCCTGCCGGAACCTGTTTATTCGGGCAAGCACCTTGGCCTTTGCTACGGAATCCTTTATACCCTTTATCCATTTTTTAAAGGTCTCCGTCCGTAGCAGCTTCTTATTGCTATTGTACGTCATAACCTCCGTGCAATCAATAGCCGGCATTGCCCCCCCGCTGGGGGGCTGGCTCTCCTAGAAGGCGGGGATTTCCTCCCCCTCAGTGTCCTCTCCGTCCTGCTGCTCGCGGGCGGCGGCGTTCGTGGCGACCAGGGTCTGCTCGTCCGCCCCGTAGCCGGACCCGGCGGGCTGCCCCGGCGAGCGGCTGAAGGCCCCGTCGGACTGCTTGCGGGGCAGGTTCAGCAGCTCCACGTGCTCGGCGATGATGTTTATCTTGCTCTGGGACTTGCCCTCCAGGTTCTTCCAGCGGTCCTGCTTGAGCCTGCCGACGACCCGGACATGCCGCCCTATCGTGGCGTACTTGGCGCAGACTTCCGCGGTCTTCCCGAAGCAGGTCACGTCGAAGAAGGACGCCTCTTCCACGGTCTCGCCCCTGGCGTTCTTGTAGGAGCGGTTCACGGCGATGGGCATGATGCCCACGTTCGTTCCCGCCGCCGACTGCCTCAGCTCCGGCTGCCTGCACACATTTCCCTCAAGGATGATCTGGTTCAACGAATTCATACGTTTCTCCTCGTAAAAAAGTTTCCGTAGGCATTGAAAGGCCGGGGGCCGGGGGCGCGCCGGAGAGCCGTCGGGCTGGGACGGGCATGCCGGGCGGCGCCGGGGGCCAGTCAGCCTTTCAAAAGCTACGTAATATTCATGGTGGCTGACGGACAGGAATGTATAATTCAGGGGGAAGAAAAGCGGATTTTTTTCCGCCGGGGATGGGGGCAGTGCTTTCCAAACTATAAAAAGTTTGCCTTTTGCCCCCTGCTATGGTATAATTCGGTCACTATGGCAAAGAAAGAGCTTGACAGGTTCGACACTAAGGCGAAGCGGGACATACGGCTTTCCACCAAGCTTATAGGGCTTATAGGCGGATTCATCCTGCTGGCCGCGGGGCTGGTGGCTACGGTATCGCTGTCGGTATTCGACAGCAAGCTCATCAGGAACACTCAGGCGGAGCTGACATACACCGAGAAGGGGGCGGCGAACGTCATGGCGGACTGGGTCTCCACGCTCGCGCTTGCGGCGGACCTCCTTACCGACTCGCCCTACATATTGCGGTCCACGTCGCACCAGGACAGCGCGGGCACACGCGCCTACCTGGAGAAAAAGAAGGAGGGGAACGACGACCTTGACCTGCTCGCCGTCATAGACGCGTACGGGATCGTCGTCGCGAGCAACATGCCGGAGCTCGGCGAGGGAAAGAACCTGAGCTCCATGACATGCGTGCACGGCGCGCTCAGGGGCAGGCGGACGACAACCTTCGAGTCGGTCGGAAGCCTTGGCTTCGCCGCCCTCGCCGCCAGCCCCGTCATGGACGGCGGGAAGGTCACGGGCTGCGTCCTTGCCGGCTACGACCTGACCAACGGCTATTTCACCGATCTGATGCAGGACGGCTACAACGTCGAGTGCACGGTGTTCCGGGACGCGACGCGGGTGGACTCCACCCTGCCGGACGTGAAGGGGACCCGGCTGGACAACGAGGAGATAATCACCAGGGTCCTCCGCGAGGGCAAGAGCTTCGAGGGCAAGAACATCATCAACGGCAAGTCCTACTATTCCACCTACCAGCCGCTCGTGAACGGGGACGGCAGCATAGCGGGCATGCTCTTCATCGCCAAGGACGTAGAGATGGTCAGGAACATCAAGAACACCACCCTCGCCATCGTCATCCCGGTCACGGTCATCCTCATAGCATTCCTGCTCGTGTGCAGCTACACCTTCATCCACTGGCTCATGTGGAGAATCTACAACGTGACGAACTTCCTCAAGGAGCTTGAGACTGGAGACGCGGACCTGACCAAGCGCTGCAAGCTCTTCATCCGCGACGAGATAGGCGACCTCATCATCCACTTCGACCTCTTTCTGGACAAGCTCCAGCAGATCATGAAGGACGTGCAGGGCTCCAAGGCCCGGCTGAACGAGTCCGGCGAGGAGATGTCGCGGAGCGCGGAGAACACCGCCGGCGCGATTTCCGGTATTCTCTCCAGCATAGACGACATCTCCGCCCAGATCGGGACCCAGGGAGGCAGCGTCAGCCAGACCGCCGCCGCCGTGGACGACATCTCCCAGAACATCCAGAGCATGGAGGAGCTGATAGAGAGCCAGACGGCCGGGGTCTCGGAGGCATCCTCCGCCGTCGAGCAGATGATAGGAAACATCTCCTCCGTCAACAGCTCGGTGGACAAGATGGCCGGATCCTTCCGGGTCCTCTCCGGCGAGGCTCAGTCGGGCTTTGACAAGCAGCAGGCCGTCAACGAGAAGATAAGCCAGATCGAGGATCAGTCCAAGATGCTGCAGGAGGCCAACCAGGCCATTTCCAGCATAGCGAGCCAGACCAACCTGCTCGCCATGAACGCCGCGATCGAGGCGGCCCACGCGGGCGAGGCGGGAAAGGGCTTCTCCGTCGTCGCCGACGAGATCCGCAAGCTCTCCGAGACCTCGAGCTCCCAGTCCAAGACGATCGGGGAGCAGCTCAAGAAGATAAAGGATTCCATCACCGAGGTCGTCTCCGCGTCCAGG
>JAFSSU010000034.1 GCA_017450845.1 Treponema sp. | reverse complement strand
TTCCACTGTCTCACCTGCATGGGCGACCACGTGCAGACCGGCTTTGATGGCATTCTCGAAGACGCTCTGAAAATCCCTTGCCGGAGCGGCCTCCTCGTTGCCTCCCAGTCCGATTCCTATTATATATGGGTTCTGTGCCTGAATCACCAGGTCAAGGTTGCGCTGGGCGTTCTCCACCCCGAACGAGCGGCTGACATCGACTATGTAACGGACTGTCCTGCCGGTGTCCCTGAGAATCTTTTCTGCCCCGTCAGAGAGAATCTTGGACAAATCCTTGAAGTCCCAGCCTTTCTTGAGGTGGGATGTCGGGCTGAAGAAAGTCTCGCAGTAGCTGATGTTGTTTGCCTGAAGGTAGCTTTTCAAATCGTCCGTGACGTAGTAGAGGTTCTCTATTTTGGTGAAGAATTTTTGTATGGCGATGAAGGAATCCAGGAAGCCGGCGAGGTCGTTGTAGTCGAAGAGACCTTTCATGTCCTCTTCGTTCATGTCCGCGCCAAGGTTTTCCTTGTAGAGCTTGTTTATCGTCTCCTTGCTTATGACGGCTTCCTCATGGAGGTGAAGCTCAGCCTTGGGGACGGATTCCAAGAGATTATAAAATTCCTTCTTTTTCATATTATATATATTATCACACTATGGTTAAAAATAAAAGAGAAAAAGTTTAGGAACGGGGCTTTTCGCATTCCCTTGACAGCTGAAAAAAGTTATTGTACTCTTAAATACAGCAGCTATCTGCAAATTTAAGGCCGTCAGACGGCAGAGGATCATTATCGTATGTCCAAGAAAATTTATGTCGGGAACCTCAATTATGCGACCACGGAGGACACTCTCCGGGGGCAGTTCGCTTCTTATGGTGAGGTTCTTTCCGTTGTAGTCATAAAGGACCGCTATACGCAGCAGTCCAAAGGCTTCGGCTTCGTTGAGATGGAGGATGACGGTGCCGCCCTTAAGGCCATCGGTGAACTGAACGGGCGCGAGATTGACGGCCGCAAGGTCCGCGTGAACGAGGCCGAGGACAAGCCCAGGCCGGCGAGAAGGCCGAGGTCTGACGGGGATGGCCGCCGGGGCGGATTCGGACATGACGGCGATTCTGGCAGGGGCTACGGGCACGGGGACAGCCGGTACTGATTGCGATTGCTGACAGCTGGATGGTGCAAGGCAGGATTCCGGCAGTTTTTCTTTAAAAAATCCTGTTGAAATGTCGGAAAGTTCGGTTCTCCTACCATGTATAATAGTATGAGAATGAATTTTCTGACTATGCCGCTGCGGGCTCTTCTGTGCCTGCGGCTTTTCCTCGGGATTATCTTTTCCCGTGTGCTCGCTTTCTTCTTTGGGGGAACGAGCTGCCTGTGCTGCGGGAAGCCGTCGCTTTTCCTTCCTCTCTGCGGAGACTGCGCGAGACGGCACATACTGCGGTTCATCCCTGCTTATTCCGGGAGGTGCCCCGTCTGCGGGAGGCCGCTTATGGGCGAGCAGGGAATCTGCATGACATGCAGGAGGGAGCCGGTCTTTTCCCGACTGGACGGTATTTTCCCCCTGTACTCATACCGTCTCTGGTACAAGAACCTCTTGTTCGCTTGGAAAACGGAGGGTGAGCGGGGCCTGTCACCCCTGTTCGCGGCCGCGGTCCACAAGGCTCTGTGCCAGATATACGTGAAAGGGAGTGTTCCCTGTCTGGTGCCGGTCCCGCCCCGGCCCGGCAAAATCAGACGGAAGGGCTGGGATCAGGTTGATGAGCTTTGCCGCCTGCTTTCGGTCATGTACGGCTACAGGGTGGAGAGGCTCCTGGTGCGCATGTCCGGTGCGCAGCAGAAGAAGAAGTCCTTGAGTGAGCGTCATGTCCTGCGCGGGGTGTACGGTCCCTCCGCACGATTTACACGGATGAAAAGGCGTGATATAATCCCCAAGGAGGTCGTTCTGGTCGATGACCTCATAACCAGCGGTGCGACTGCCTGCGAATGTGCCGATATATTGAAGAGGGGCTTTGTCGAAAAAGTGCGGGTTCTCTCTCTTTTTATAGTAGACTAATGCGCCCTTGTGGTGTAAAATATAAAGGATGGTTGCTTTTGTTTAAGGCGCCTTTGAGTTTTTAGGAGAAGAAAAGATGGCCGAAGAGAATAAGATGCTCCAACTTGTTACTTTCCGTCTGGGAGAGGAGCTTTACGGTGTGGACATCATGGATGTCAAGGAGATTGTCCGTGTGCAGAACGTAAGGCCGATTCCGAACGCGCCTTACTACGTGGAGGGAATCATAAACCTCCGCGCAGAGATAATCCCGATCATAAACCTCCATAAGCGTTTCCACATCAAGCTGGTGAACAAGGAGGAGGCTTACGACGATGACCTCGCCGATGACGATGGCGGATTCATCATCCTGAACATCGAGGACAACAAGATAGGCATCATCATCGACCATGTCGCCCGCGTTATCCCCGTTGACAGGACGGACATAAAACCCCCGCCTCAGATGTTCAGCGGCATCGGCACCGAGTATATCGAGGGTGTCGTAAGGCAGCAGGATGACTCCTACCTGATTATCCTTGACATCAGGAAGATTTTCAGCGCAGGGGAACTGCAGAAGATTATCGACCCGCAGATTGCGAGCGCATAGTCCGCTGTTTGTAAAGACATTTTAGGCAATGATAAATACCTATAGCTCAACTATACGGCGCAAGGAGATGGAGGCCGTGCTTGTCTGCATGGTCGATGAGCGTCTGGGGCCGGGAGAGGCTTGTGCCCGCCTGATTCAGTCCGTCAAGGAGAACAGCTCCTGTGACGGTGCCTTGGCTCTCAGAAGTCCGTCCCTTGCCCTTGAGTATGCCCTCTCAGCCCTCGTAGCGTCCGGTGTCTCCGGCGTGGAGAAGGGCTGCACCGTAATGATCAGCGCCCTCGCTCCTTGCTGGCAGATTCTGACTCTTGAGAAACTGGGCTACAAGCCCCTTGTCCTCGATGTGTGCGAGGAGACGGGCTTGGTCACCCCCGAGATTTGTGCCGGGGGAATCAGTCAGGGGGGCAAGCTCCTGATCCTGACGGAGTCGATGGGGGTCCTTCCTGACATAGATGCTTTCTTATCCCAGGGGATACCCGTCATAGAGGATATCTCCCAGGTTGCCCTTGCCCGCTACCCCGACAAGGATGCGAATCCGGCCGAAGGGGAGGGCAGCGAGGAAAAAAAGCCTAAGGGCAAGGCTGCCGGGATGTCCGGTACGTATGCGATTTTCGGCATGGAGGACAGGGATATCGTGACTGCCGGTGGCGGGGCTGTCCTTATGGCTCCGACCCGCAAAGCCTGGATTCCGCTAAAGGCACTGGGGGATGCGGCTCCTTCGACCGACCTCATGCCTGACATGAACGCATCGCTCGCTTATGTTGAGCTCAAGGAGTACGGGCGCAACGAGGCGGTCCGCAAGGAGCTGTTCGGCCTGTATTCCCGCGCCATAATGAGCGGCAGGCACAAGACCTATTCACGGGCGGAAGGGGATGCCTCCACGGTCTATTCCTTCCCCCTCGTTCTCAACACGGGCTTCAAGGACGTAAAGTCATACGCCCAGAAAAAAGGAATAGAAGTCAGGCAGGCATACGAGAATTCGGTCATTGCCCTCAGGCAGGAGGAGCTTGCCCCGTCATGCATCTGCGCCAATTCCCTTTTGCTCCGCTGTGCCCTCTTCCCCCTGTATCCCAGGCTCGGCCAGAAGGATGCAGCCCGCATCGTCAAGGTCTTGCAGTCTCTCCCGTGACTCTTTCTTCCGAGGTGTATTCTAGGTGTATATGAAAAAGTGCCTTGTCATAGAGAATTCGTTCAAAGAGGGGGCGGTCGCCCTGGGAAGCGAGATAGCCTCTTTCCTGTCTGAAAAGGATGTGCAGTGCGACGTGTTCGAGTACGACGGGTCGTCCATGAGGAACAAGAACCTCTCCCCTTCATTCGACGGATACAGTTTCGTCATAACTCTAGGTGGGGACGGCACTGTGCTCTTCGCGTGCAGGGGCTGTGCCCCACTTGGTATCCCAGTCCTCGCTGTCAACCTGGGGGAGTTCGGTTTCCTTGCGAGCATTCAGGTCTCCAAGTGGAAGGAGGAGCTTTCTGGCTACCTTGATGGAAGCGCGTACGTCAGCGAGCGGAGCCTGGTGGAGGCCGAGGTCCTGCGCGGTGGCAAGACTGTGTTCAAGACCAACTGCATGAATGACATCGTGATCGCCGGCAAGTCCAACTCCTCGCTGATAAATCTTGAGGTCGCTTACAACCATGCCCTTCTGGGACCCTTCAAGGTGACGGGTGTCATCGTCTCCACTCCGACCGGTTCCACGGGCTACAATGCCGGGGCGGGAGGCCCCATCGTGGACTCCACGATGGAGGCGATGCTTTTGACGACGATAAGTTCTTTCAGCCTGTCTGCCCGTCCCCTTGTCTTCGGTGCGGACGGCGAGATCGCCATAACCGTACTGCCTTCAAGGATCGGGGTGGAGCTTACCGCGGACGGGCAGCTTTCATTCGGACTTGAGGAAGGGGACGTGATAATCCTGGGCCTTACGGATTACAAGGCCCGCCTGCTCTGCTCCACGCAGGAGAAGTTCTATGCCGCGCTCCAGAGCAAGCTCAACTGGGCGGGAGGTCCGCGTGCTTGAGGAGCTTGACGTAAAGAACTTTGCCCTCATAGACAGCGCGCACGTCGATTTCGGCAAGGGCTTCACCGTCCTGTCCGGCGAGACCGGCGCGGGAAAGTCCATCCTCATCGGAAGCCTCGCTTTCCTGCTCGGGGGCAGGGCCTCTGCCGAGCAGATACGGACCGGCTCCCGCGAGGCGCAGGTCTCCGGCACATTCCTTCTGGGCAAGGACTCCCGGGAAGCGCTGGAATGGCTTTCCGCCCATGACATAGAGGCCGAGGACTCCCGCGTCATCATCAGGCGGACCATCAAGGAGGGCGGCAAATCATCCGCATGGATCGGGCCGGCCCCGGTCACGAGGGCGGATTTGTCCTCCTTCGCCTCCACTCTCGTGGACATGCACGGCCAGCACGAGCAGCAGTCGCTGATGAAGGTCTCCGAGCACCGCCGCTACCTGGACATTTACGCCGGGATAGTCGATGAGGTCGCCTCGTTCACTTCCGTTTACAATGTCCTGGTCGGGAAGCGTAGGCTTCTTTCGTCGTTCAACACCGACGAGAAGGGCAGGCAGGAGCGGCTGGAGATGCTGACCTTTGCCATCGGCGAGATAGACGCGGCAAAGCTGTCAGACGGTGAGGAGGAGGAACTTGAGGCAGAGGAGAGCCGCCTGTCCTCCTATGAGAAGCTCTGCTCAGACATCGGAGAGGCTGTCCATCAGCTGGACGGCGGCGATGAGGGGGTAGGGGGAGTCATCCCCTGCATGAGGCGGCTGAATTCCGCCTTTGAGCGTGCGGTCGAGTCCGACCCCGAGCTTTCGCCTATAAGCGAGAGACTGCAGAACGCGTTCTACGAGCTGGAGGACATCTCCAGCGAGATACAGAAATATGAGCACGGCCTGGTCTATGACCCTGACCGCCTCGCCGAGGTACAGGAGCGGCTGGAGCTTATCTACAAGCTCAAGAAGAAGTACGTCTCCCAGAACGCCTCGGTCGCCGACCTGCTTGCATGGGCTGATAATGCCATGGATGAGGCGGCGAGGCTGGGAGGGGCTGGCGAGGATAAGTCCGCCCTGGAGGCGGAGATAGCAGAGCTTGAGAAGAAGGTCTACCTTGCGGCCAAGGCCATAAGCGGCAAGCGGGCCGAGGCTTCCGCGCGGATGTCCTCCGCCATCATGGGAGTGCTCGCAAAACTCGGGATGCGGAATGCCGTGTTCAAGGTCTCCATGAAGGTCAAGCCGGGCGATGCGATTGAGCAGAGGTGCGGCCCTTACGGGATGGACGACATAGAGTTCCTCATCAGCGCGAACCCCGGCTCCCCCCTGCTGCCTTTGGAGCGTGTGGCTTCAGGCGGAGAGATCAGCCGCGTCATGCTCGCGATGAAAACGATACTGTCAGCCGCTGATACTGCGGGAACGCTCATTTTTGATGAGATTGATACCGGGATAGGCGGTGAGGTGGCCGTTTCCCTGGGCGAGCACATGAAGAAATTATCCGTGAACAAGCAGGTTTTGTGCATAACGCACCTTGCGAGTATTGCGGTTTTCGCCGATAATCAGATAAAGATAGCCAAAGATGTCGCTGGAGACAGCACATCGACGGACGTGTTCCCGGTGGGTGGGCAGGATCGCGTCAAGGAGATAGCAAGGATGCTCTCGGGCGACAGCGACTCACAGCAGTCGCTTGAGCATGCCGCTGCCATGCTTCAAAAGTTCGGAGGTATGTGATGGCAACTAGTAATGAGAAGAGGACCGAGTTCAGCGACCGCTGCAAACCCCTCAAGGAGCAGATAAAGGTGGTCTTGGACAAGGAGAAGGCTCAGAACGCCGAGATCAAGGCCAACCGTGACGGGGCGGAGATAAAGAAGCTCGCCCTCGCTGACATGATGCTCTCCCTTTCCTCTTTGTACATGGCGCAGAACACCCTGTCCGTGAACATACTCAACTTCAAGAACAACGATGCTCTCAACGACGCGAGGAAGATAATCTACAAGGCATTGATTTACGTGGAGGACGTGGTCTCCAATTTCGTTGACTGCCCCTACGCCGACCTGGAGCCAAGGCTCGCGACGATTGCGAGCATACCGATAAAGCAGCGTTACTACTTGGTCCGCAAGTTCGGGCTTACGATAAAGCTCCTCGCGGACGCGTTCGGCGACAACTCCAAGTGGAAGTGGACCTTCGTAGAGATCCGGGGCCGCTTCGTCGTCATCGCCAAGAACCTCCTCGACATGAAGCAGGCCGCCAAGGACAACTTTGACCCCAACTCCCCCGACTACGAGACATCCGTCCTGTACATACGACTTATCCGCAAGCTGCTCGACGACAGTGCCATGGATTACCGCGACAAGTACGAGCTGGGGAGCCGCCGTGCCGACGACATGAAGCAGGCCGTCAACCTCCTGATTGCCGCCCGCCGCGTCGCTATGGCCCTGAGCGACAGCGAGGCCTCCGAGGAAATCAAGAAGAAGGCCGTCGTCTGGAAGAACAAGCTCGATGCCGACATGAAGTCCGGCGCGAGCAAATGAACAGGAACCTTGCCCTCAAGATTTTTGAGGGCTTTTCAATTGTCCGCTGGAACGACCTCGTCCGCCCCTTTGACATCGTGGAGATGGACAAGGACGCGGAGAAGATGTTCAGCGCCTACATCATCGGCAAGTACGAGGAGTCGCGGGGCGTGAGGGTGGACTGGGAGTGGATGATATACGCATCCCTCTTTGACCTCCTGCGCAAGATTGCCCTCTGCGACATAAAGAGCCCCGTACAGCGCCTTATCAAGACCGAATACCCCGGCGAATTCATCAAGCTCAACGAGTGGGTCCTGGAGCAGTACAAGAAGCTTATGGACGACAGGGATTTGTTCAAGCGCTTTACCGTCTACATCGGCAACATGAGCGGGACGATTCCCTTTGCCCCGGGGCAGGAGGAGACGGCCCGCATTTTCCGTGCCGCCCACAAGTATTCGACCTTGCGCGAGCTTGAGATGATAAGCCCCGTCAACGAGGCTGCCCGGCTTGAGAATATCCGCACGCAGATAAACGCCGACCTGCAGCAGTACCTGGACCTGAGGGGCCTCCAGATGCTGATAACCAGGCAGAAGCCCTTCGACTTCCTGATGCGGATAGAACAGCTGCGCTTCCAGACCCGCTGGAACCAGACCCCCCGCGTCCCCAAGACCTCCGTGCTCGGCCACAGCTTCTTTGTCGCCGTCCTGACCCTGCTCCTTGAGAGGGAGACCGGGGTGAAGATGTGCGCTGTCAGGTCATACAACAACTTCTTCTCCGCATTGTTCCACGACCTTCCTGAATCCGTCACCCGTGACATCATCTCGCCGGTCAAGCAGGCGACCTCGGCCCTTCCCAACGTCGTCAAGAACATCGAGGACCTGATCGTCGCCGAGGAGCTTGTCCCCCTGATGGACGACTTTTACCGGGACGAGATCCTCTATTTTACGAACGACGAGTTCTCCAACCGGGTGATGATCGATTCCCATTCAGTCCACGTCAGCTGGGAGGACCTGAACGCTCGCTACAACGAGGATTCCTTCCGCCCGGTGGACGGCCGGCTGGTCCGCCTTGCCGACCACTACGCGGCCCTGATGGAGGCCGAGCTTTCCATAAAGTACGGCATAACGAGCCGCCACCTGGTGGACGGGCGGGCCAACCTGCTCAAGGCTTACCCCGAGGGGACGGTCATAAACGGCATAGATGCCCACGCCCTCTTCCACTCTTGACTAAAGCCTCTTTTCTCCCTATAATGCAAGGTATGGAACACACTGCCCGTTGGGCCCTGATTATCAATTCCTCCACGCTGGCCTACCTTTACGTGGGCTTTTTTGCTTTTCTCGTCCGCTGGTGGAAGCTGGGTGCCATAAAATAGGCGCGGTTTGTGTTTACTGATTGCTTTGGTAATGCAAGGGCTTCCCTCTGAAGGGAGGCCCTTTTTTGTGGGCGGCTTTCCCGGCATGCCCCGCATACAGGAGTTTTTGTTATGATTATCGTTTTGAAGAAGGGCGTGAAGGATGCCGAGCTTGATTCCTTCCTGGACGGGGTAAAGAAGAAGGGCTTCGGGGTGCACATCTCCAAGGGCGTGGACAAGACAATCGTCGGCCTGCTCGGGGACACCTCCAAGATTGACCCGGAGGACCTGCTTGCGAATGACGTGGTGGAGAGCGCGGAGAGGGTCTCCGCCCCCTACAAGATGGCAAGCCGCTCATTCCACCCGGAGAACACCGCCGTCACGGTCGGCGGAGGGCAGGCGGGCGTGAGCCCCTGCGTCATCGGTGACGGCAAGAGCGTCGCCATAATCGCTGGTCCCTGCTCGGTGGAAAGCGAGCAGCAGCTCCTTGACGCGGCACGGGCGGTCAAGAAGGCGGGGGCGAGGATTCTGCGCGGCGGCGCATACAAGCCCCGCACATCCCCCTACAGCTTCCAGGGCCTGGGAAAAGAGGGCCTCCGCCTCCTGTCCCTGGCCAAGAAGGAGACAGGCCTTCCGGTTTGCACGGAGCTCATGGCGGCATCGGAGCTGGAGAACTTTGGCGACGTGGATTTGATTCAGGTGGGGGCGAGGAACTTCCAGAACTTCGACCTTTTGAAGGAGCTGGGCAAGGCGGGCAAGCCCGTCCTGCTCAAGAGGGGGCTTTCCGGCACGATCAACGAGCTCCTGATGAGCGCGGAGTACATCATGGCGAACGGGAACGAGAACGTCATCCTCTGCGAGCGGGGCATCCGCACCTACGACGGCTACACGAGGAACTGCCTGGACCTGAGCGCGATTCCCTACTTGCACCGGGTCTCCCACCTGCCGGTCGTCGCCGACCCGAGCCATGCCTGCGGCATCCGCTGGATGGTCCCCGTGCTGGCGTCATCCGCCGTCGCCGCGGGTGCTGACGGACTTGAGATCGAGGTGCACTGCAACCCCGAGAAGGCGCTGAGCGACGCGTCCCAGCAGCTGAGGCCGGAGGAATTCGAGTCCCTCTGCGGGAGGCTCGCCAAGTACGCCGCCGTGGAGGGCAGGACGATATGAGGCGCCTGCAGGACTTGACCTACGGCATCGTCGGCCTTGGGATAATGGGCGGATCCCTCGCCAAGGCAATCCGGGAGAACATCCTTTCCATGAGCGGGGCGAAGGGCCGCGTGCTCGCCTGCAACAGGAGCACGGCATGCCTCTCGCAGGCGATGGCGGAGGGGGTCGTCGATGCGACGTTCACGGGCGACAAGGTCCGCGAGATGCTGCCGGAGTGCGATGTCGTCTACATCTGCCTGTACCCGCACGCGACGCTGGACTTCCTTGCGGAGAACAAGGACGCGTTCAAGTCCGGGGCAATCGTCACCGACATCAGCGGGGTCAAGGGAATCTTCGGGGAGCGGCTGCCGGACCTGCTCCGCCCTGACGTGGACTTCATCATCGGACACCCGATGGCGGGGGGCGAGAAGGAGGGCTACGCGGCTTCCAGCGCGAAGTTCTTCGTCAGGCACAACTACATCCTTATCCCCCAGCCCTTCAACAAGGAAGAGGACCTGCAGCTTATGCGCGACCTCGTGACGGCGATGGGCTTCACCCGCATCACGGAGACCGACTGCCAGACCCACGACTACAAGATAGGCTTCACCTCCCAGCTCTGCCACGTCATAGCCTCCGCCCTCGTCGAGAGCGCGGGCGACGAGGGGATAACGGCCTTCGGCGGGGGGAGCTTCGAGGACCTGACCCGCATCGCGATGATAAACGCACCCCTTTGGACGGAGCTCTTCATCTCCAACAAGGAGAAGCTCGTCGGCCACATAGACCGCTTCGTCGGCAAGATGACCGAATTCCGAAACCTGATAGAAGGCAGCGACTCCGAGGGGCTCAAGGCCCTGCTGGAGGACACGCGGAGCCGCCGCATGAGGATGGGGTCCATCCGCAGCTAGCGGTTTCCCGGTCACGTTATGGACGCATACATTCTGCGGCAGTGCCGCAAGATAACCGCCCCCATCCTCTTCGGCTACATCGCGATAGGCATTCCCTTCGGCGTGATGATCGTCCAGGCCGGCTACCCCTGGTGGATGAGCCTCTTCATGAGCCTCGTCATGTATTCCGGGGCGGGCCAGTACGTCGCCGCCGGCCTCCTGGGGGCGGGGGCGGGAGTGCTGGAAATCGTCATCACCGAGTTCTTCGTCAACATCCGGCACATCGTCTACGGGCTTTCCCTGATCGAGAAGACCAAGAAGACGGGGCGCTGGAAGCTGCCCCTCGTGTTCACGCTGACGGACGAGACCTATGCGGTGCTGACCGCGACCGACGTGCCCCCGGGCGTGCCGTCAGGCCCCTTCCTGGGGATGATCGGCATACTTGACTTCATCTACTGGACGGCGGGCTGCGTCCTCGGCGCGGTAGCCTGCTCCTTCCTGGCCGCCTACGGGCTGTCGGGCTACCTGAACGGGGTGGACTTCGCCCTGACCTCGCTGTTCGTCATCATCCTCTTCTCTCAGATAAAGTCCTCGGGCGACTGGCTGCCCCCGCTGCTGGGGCTTGCCTCCTGCCTTGTCTCGGTCGTCCTGTGCCGGGCGGGCCTGCTCGCCGCGTCCAACATCATCTTCGTCGCGATTATCCTGGGGGTGAACGCCATCCTCCTCTCGCGGGGGCGGGGCTTCGCTTCCGGCGGGGCGGGGCAGCTGGCAGCGTTCGCCCTCTTTGTCGCGGCGAGCCTTGCCGTCGCCGCCCTGCTGGTCGTCATGCAGCTGTGCGGGGGAGGGGAGTCCGTCCCGCCCTCGTCCGGCAACTCCGGCATGGCCGTCGCCGTCATGGCCTCCGTCGTTTCCGGGGCGGTGATATTCTGCGAGCGGCTTTTCCCCTTCGCCCTCTTCTCGCGCCGCGACCCGCCGCCGGTCGTCCGGTTCGTCGCCAGGCACATCCCGTCGATGGTCATAGCCATCCTGATCGTCTACAGCCTGAAGGACGCGGATCCGCTCGCCTTCCCCTTCGGCATCCCCCAGCTTGCGGGGATAGGGGCGGCCCTGCTCCTGAACCTGCTGTCCGGCAACTACATGCTGACGATATTCGGCTCCACCGCCCTGTACATGATCCTTTCCCGGGTGATGTGAGGGGGCCTGAACCACGGGCTGCGCCCAACGGGCGGGTGCTTGCCTCCGGGGGCCTCAGCAAAGGGAACGTATTTCCGCAGAGTTTCCCCATTCGCGGGCTAGTGCTTGCCTCCGGGGGCTTCGGCAAAGGGAACGTATTCCCGCATGGTATCCACCTTCGCGAGCGGGTGCTTGCATCTGTATCATAAAGACCCCCAAGGGCAAGGCTGTCGGGCACACAATCCTATTGAGCGCAAGCAAATGCTCGCTTGGTGGAGCCTCCCTGCTCCATACGTTCCCTCTGATGCGTCCGTAACACACACGGCAAGCAGGGGCGTAGCCGTGTGCCCGGATGAAGAATTTTACATGGTGTAAAACGTCCGTAACACTCCCCCTGCTACGTCCGTATCACACCCCCTGCTACGTCCGTATCACACCCCCTGCTA
>JAFSSU010000336.1 GCA_017450845.1 Treponema sp. | reverse complement strand
TGAATTCAAGAAGACCAGGTCCACGAAGATCAGGGATCAGTTCATCCGGCAGTATATGCCCCTCGTTAAGTACGTGGCGGGCAAGGTCTCGACCGGTATGCCGGAGAGCGTCGAGTTCGATGATTTGGTAGGCTACGGGCAGTTCGGCCTCCTGGATGCGATAAGCAAGTATGACCCCGACAAGAACGTCAAGTTCAAGACCTATGCCGTCACCCGCATACGCGGGGCGATTTTTGACGAGCTGAGGGAACTGGACTGGGTACCCCGCTCTGTCAGGCAGAAGTCCCGCGAGATTGAGGACACGATCACTGAGCTGGAGGCCAAGCTCGGCCGTACGGCGAGCGATGCCGAGATAGCGAAGGCTATGGGCATGACGGAGAGCGAGTATGAGTCCGTCGTCATGAAGGTCAGCGGCACGAATATCCTCTCCCTGAACGATGTCTGGTATTCCAATGACGACAGTGACAATATGTCCATCGGGGACAACATTGAGGCCCCGAACAGCATGAACCCCGACGTGATTGTCGAGCGCAAGGAGATAAAGAGGGTCATCATACAGGCGATAAACGAGCTGCCGCAGAACGAGAAGATGGTCATAATCCTGTATTACCACGAGGATTTGACGTTCAAGGAAATAGGGCAGGTCCTGAATGTCAGCGAGAGCCGCATCAGCCAGTTGCATTCCAAGGCTAACCTGAGGCTCCGGGCCAAGCTGACCAGTATCCGTAAGGGCATTTTTTAGGAGGACGTAGGCGATGGTAAACCTTGAGAAGCTTAGGAGCGACCTCGAGAGCAGGCTTGCTGTTGACAAGCAGATTCACAGCGTTGTAGTCAGGGCTGACTCCATAGACGACTGCCTTGAGGATGCGGCAGTGCAGCTTGAGACGACCGTAAAGCGCCTTGAGTACGAGGTGGAGGAGAGGGGTTCCCAGGGGTTCCTTGGTTTGGCCCAGAAGCCCTGGGTCCTGCGCATCTATGAGAATCCGGCCTTTGTCCAGGAGAAGATGCAGAAGGAGCAGGCCGCCGCCGCCGCCGCGAGGGCAGAGGAGGAGAAGAAGGCCCTCAACAAGGACGGCGTGTACTTCGTCCACCGCTTCGGGGACAAGATATTCATCAAGGTTCTCCTTCCCGTGGGGGAGGGGGTTCCCGTTTCCCTGGGCGATGTCCTTTCCGCCGCCAAGCGCAGCGATACGGAGGAGCTTGACGAGAACCTTGTCAAGAAGCTCTGTAAGGAAGGTTCTGATAACGAGTATGTGGAGGTCGGGACCTTCGCCCATGTTCCTTCTGCTGATGCGGTCATGGCCGTTGATGTCGCCAAGGACGAGATGTCGGCCACCATCGAGGTCTCTGCACCCGGCTCCAGCGGAAGCGAGATTTCCGCTGACCAGATACGCAATGCCCTCAGGACCCAGGGGGTCGTTGCCGGCATAAGCGAGGATAAGATTTCGGAGTACATAGATAACCCCGTGTACAATGTTCCCTTCGTCGTCGCCGAGGCCGTGAAGGCGGTGGACGGTGCCGACGCGAGGCTGGATTACAAGTTCGAGACGGACAGCTCCAAGCTCAAGCTCAAGGAGAACCAGGACGGGCAGATAGACTTCAAGGAGCTGAACCTTATCCAGAACGTCATGAAGGGCCAGCCCCTTGCCATAAAGATGCTCGCCGAGCGCGGAAAGGGGGGCAAGACTCTCTTCGGCCGTTATCTGGAGGCGAAGAACGGAAAGGACATAGATGTCCACTACTATATGGGCCAGAACGTCGAGCTTGACGGCGACCAGAGGACGATAAAGGCCAGCATGGACGGTCAGGTGCTCCTTGTGGGCAACAAGATTTCCGTCGAGCCTGTCTACGAGGTCCCGGGTGTCAACATCAAGACGGGGAACATCACCTTCATGGGGACGGTCATCGTCAAGGGCAACGTCGAGGACGGCTACAATGTCAAGGCGAACGGCAACATCGAGGTGTATGGTACGGTCGGCAACTGCCAGCTGGAGGCGGAGGGCGATATCGTCATATCCCAGGGCGTCATGGGCCGCGACGAGGGCACAATAAAGACTTCCAAGTCCTTGTGGGCGCGCTTTATACAGAACACGACGGTCGAGGCGAAGGATTATATCGTAGTCAACGACAACATCATGAACGCCCATGTGACGGCCTTGAAGAAAATCCTCCTCAAGGGAAAGAGGGCCGTCATCATCGGCGGCCACCTGTTCGCCCAGGAGGAGATTTCTGCCAAGAACATCGGGAATCCGACCGGTACGGAAACAATCCTGGAAGTCGGGTTCGACCCCATCGCCAAGCAAAGGCTCACGCAGCTGCAGAGCGAGCAGGGGGAGCTGGTCAAGCAGCTTGAGGATCTGGACCTGAACATCCAGACCTTGGAGAACCAGATGGAGACCCGCCGCTCTGTTCCCAAGGAAAAGCAGAAACAATTGATGGAATTTAAGGAGCAAAAGGCCGATATAGAAGAGAAGAGCGATGCCATGACTGCTGAGATCAACCAGATTCAGGAGCATCTGCGCGCTCTTAAGGTCGTCGGACGCGTCAATGCCAGCGGTACTGTCTATGCTGGTACGAAGATTTATGTCCGCGATGAGAAGGACGAGGTCAAGGCCGACTGCAAATCCGTCTCATTCTATTATGAGAGCGGTTTTGTCCGGAGGGGAAAGTACGATCCCAGTCAGGTCACGAACGACATCGCGGCGCCGGAAGGGGTTGCGGTGTAATGGGACAGGGCACAAGGATGTGTCCTGCTGGCATATGTCCTTCTTCAGAACACGGAGGTTCCTATGGGCATACAGCCAATCGATTTGTCCGTCATATATTCGCAGATGGACAATGTTTCCAAGTTCAACGCGTCACAGAATCAGCTCGTCCAGGCCGCGAACCAGCATGGGCGCGATAAGGTTGCCTCGGAGAACCTGGAGAAATCCAAGACCGTGCAGAATGCCGCCCGGGATGAAGCCCAGTCCGGGAACGTCAAGAATAACCTTGAGGGCGGTTCCTCTTCCGGTTATTCCTCTGGCGGCAGGAAAAGGAAAGCTTCCGGGGAGGAAGAGCCGGAGGACAGTCCGCAGGATGAAATTTCGGACCCCGGCCTGGGACAGCTAATCGACATAATCGGATAAAACTGCTATAAAGGGGATATGCCTGTTAATGTTATTCTCATAGCAGTAAACACCATCCTGTGGCTCGTGATGTTCTGGAGACTGAAAAGAAAACTTTCTCCGGAAGGCGTGATCAAGGATGTCCGCGCGGAGCTGGACAAAATCCTCCTTCAGATAAACAGCGATTCGGACCGCAACATCCGTCTCATCCAGAATCAGATAGATCAGGTCAAGAAAGTATCCCTGGAAGCCCAGCAGCTTTGTGAGCGGGCAGAGGAGCGGATAGCCATGCTGTATGGTGAGCTTGACAAGGCCGCTTCTGCCAGGTCGGTGGAGGAGCAACTGTATCGGCCTGTCCCGGAGGCTTCGGAGCCTGACAAGGCCATTGAGCCGGTCCCGGCAGCTGGGCCTCGTGCAGGGGGCTCAGAGTCAAAGGCCGGGCCTTCTGCCTCTGTACCTCATGAAGACACCCTGAACAAATCCCTCTCGCCCTTGGGCAGCTACATGAAGGAGCAGCTCCGCTTCGTCCCTAAGTCGGCCCGCACCCCTGAACCTGCCCCCTCCGCGCAGGAAGCTTCCCGCAAGATAGAGATACCGGAGTTCATAAAGGCTGAGAAGCCCATAGAAATCAAGAAGCCGTTCAGGCAACAGGTCAAGGAAATGCTGGCTCTTGGCTACTCCGTTGAGGAAATCGCGCATAAAACGGGAAGAAGTACGCAAGAAGTAAAAATAATTATTGAAATTTTGTGAGAATAGGGTATAATAAAATTACTTATGTTTACTAAAGGGTTGAAAATTGTAAAAGACCGTTTTGGTCTTTTGGCCGATGGAACGAAGGTTCACCTGTATACGCTGAGCAACGGAAAGATGAGCGTGTCCGTGACCGATTATGGGTGTGTCATCACTAGTATCGTCATACCTGACAAGAAGCATAAGAGGCATCTGGATGTCGCCTTGGGTTGCTCTACTCTGGATGGCTTTATTCAGAACCATGAGACGTTCGGCGGTGTCGTCGGCCGCTTTGCCAACAGGATTGGCGGGGCATCCTTTACGATTGACGGCATTAAGTACGATCTTGACAAGAACGACAACGGCGTGAATACCCTTCATGGAGGCTTCTCCCGCTGGGACAAGAAGGTCTGGAAAGCGAAGCGCATCGCCAACGAGTATGGCATCGGCATAAAGCTGACACGCAAGAGCCCCGATGGCGAGCAGGGCTTCCCCGGCAACGCGAAGGTCAGCGTCAGTTACCTGCTGAACGAGCGGAACGACCTCACGATCATATACAAGGCGACGAGCGACAAGGCGACTCCCTTCAACATGACCAACCATTCATATTTCAATCTCAACGGGCATTCTTCCGGCTCCATCGAGGGGCACAAGATTCAGATGAACTGCAGCAAGTACCTGGAGGTTGATGCGAAGCTGATTCCGACCGGCAAGCAGATTGATGTCGCAGGCACTCCCTATGACTTCAGGACTTCCAGGGCTCTGGGCGAGGACATGGCCAAGGTCGGCGATGGCTATGACAACTGCTACTGCGTTGATGGCGCGGACGGTTCCATGAAGACGATCGCCGTCCTGGAGAGCGACGACGGGTCACGCAAGATGACCGTCAGGGGTACTCAGCCCGGAGTTCAGCTTTATACTGGTAATTTCCTCAAAAACATAAATGGAAAGGACGGCGCAGTGTACCAGTGCCATGATGCCGTCTGCTTGGAGACTCAGGATTATCCTGATGCACCGAACAAGGATTCTTTCCCGAACTCCATCTTGCGTCCTGGTGAGACCTACCGGCATGTGACGCAGTATTCATTTATGTTTTGAGTTTAATTTGCAAAATCCAATCAATAAGAGAGGTTAGAATGGACGTTCAGTTACAGGAGCTAATCGAAAAGATTAGGAAGGACGGTGTAGAGAGCGCTACGGCTTCGGCAGGGAACATCATTGACGAAGCCGAGAAGAAAGCTGCCGCAATCGTTAAGGAAGCTGAAGGAAAGGCCGAAGAGATTATCCGTAATGCCAAGGCCGAGACCGCCCGCATGGAAAAAGCAAGCGAGGATGCAATCATCCAGGCTGGACGCAACCTCATAATCTCTTTCCGTGATGGAATTACCAAGGAGTTGTCCGCCATCGTCGCAAGCGAGACTGAGAAGGCGTATGACCAGGATTTGCTCAAGAAACTCATTCCTGAGACAGTCAAGGCGTGGGCGGGCAATCCTGATGCCGATGACCTGACGGTTCTGCTTTCATCCAAGGATTTGAGAGCCCTCGGCACCAGCTTGAAGACGGCTTTGAAGGCAAAGATTTCCAAGGGGCTTGAGCTTAAGGCCGATGATTCCCTGTCCGGTGGTTTCAGAATCGGGAGCCGCAGGGGCAATGCCTTCTACGATTTCAGTGCTGAGGAAGTCGCTTCTCTTTTCAGTGCCTACTTGAACCCGAAGACGACGGAGCTTATGAAGCGTGCCGCCGCTGGAATTGAGCCGGAGGAGATTCCCGAGGGTGATGACGATGGCGATGATAAGGACTTCGTCGAAGAGGTGGCGGAGAAAGTCACGAGGGCGAGAAGGACTGTCGCGAAGAAGATTTCTTCTGCAGTCGAGAAGAGGAAGAGGAAATAGTGGAACATCTGTATTATTTGGTATCTCAGCTCCCTGCGATAAAGACTGACGACAGCGGTGCGAAGCTTCCAATTTCTACAGAGTATTTCCGTGATTTGTGCCAGCGTTTTATGTCTGAGAAGTACGCGAGAATCGCCGGGACACTTTCATTGGAACCGCCTGTGGAGGACAAGCCCACTGGTTCGTCATTCCTTGATGCGTGGTACAAGAAGGAGCGGGATCTTAGGTTTGCGCTCGCGGGACTCCGTGCCCTGAAGATGAAGAAGGATGCCAAGGACATTCCTTCCGTGTCCGACGGGGAGGTTGTTCAGGCTGCCCGTACTGCGACAGGCATGGACAGCCCGCTCAGTGCGGAGCAGTTCCTCAATGAGTACAGGCTTCAGGTTCTGGATAAGATTTCTCCGCTCGACTACTTTACGGCGGACGCTGTGTTCAGCTATGGCCTGCGGCTGATGCTCACCGAGAGGATGAGGAAATTCAATCGCGACGAGGGGTTGGCTTCTTATCATAAGATATATGATGATATTCTTGGAGAAAATAAATGAGTGAAACAAAGGGCAAAGTAGTTGCTGTCAACGGTAACATGGTCTCTGTTGAGTTTGACGGAAGGGTCTCCCTCAACGAAGTGGGCTATGTCAACGTTGATGATACCCAGCTCAAGGGCGAGGTTATCCGCGTGCGCGGAAATACTGCCCAGATGCAGATTTATGAGATGACGAACGGAATTTCCACGGACTGTTCCGTTGAGTTTACAGGGGACCTTCTGAGCGTTGAGGTCGGACCGGGCCTTCTGGGGCAGGTGTACGACGGACTTCAGAATCCCCTTCCTCTGCTTGCCGAGCATTCCGGTTACTTCCTTGAGAGAGGTGTGTACCTGTCTGCCTTGGATGAGGAGAAGAAATGGGAATTCACCCCGGTCGCCAAGGAAGGCGACAAGCTGCTTGCAGGTGACTGCCTCGGTACTGTTCCTGAGGGACCGTTCACACACAAGATTCAGGTACCCTACAGTTTCCTCGGTACGTATACTGTGAAGAAAATCGTTTCGTCCGGAAGCTATAGGATTCATGATACGATTGCTACCTTGACGGATGAGAAGGGAAAGAGCCATGATGTGTGCATGAGCTTCCGCTGGCCTGTCAAGAGGGCAGTGGGCTGCTATGCGGAGCGCCTTGCCCCGTCCGAGCCGATGCTTACGAAAATCCGCCTCATTGATACCTTCTTCCCGGTTGCCCGTGGCGGAACCTATTGTATCCCTGGTCCTTTCGGTGCCGGAAAGACCGTTCTCCAGCACACGACGAGCCGTAATGCGGATGTTGACATCGTTATCGTCGCTGCTTGTGGTGAGCGCGCAGGAGAGGTCGTCGAGACCCTTACCGAGTTCCCTGAGCTCAAGGATCCCCGCACCGGACGATCCCTCATGGAGAGGACGATCATCATCTGTAATACCTCGTCCATGCCGGTCGCATCCCGCGAGGCTTCCGTCTACACGGGCGTTACGCTCGCCGAGTACTACCGGCAGATGGGCCTGAACGTCCTGCTCCTTGCCGACTCTACCTCCCGCTGGGCACAGGCCATGCGCGAGATGTCCGGTCGTCTGGAGGAGATTCCCGGTGAGGAAGCCTTCCCTGCATACCTCGAGAGTACGATCGCGTCCTTCTACGAGCGTGCCGGTATCGTCCGCCTCCGCGACGGAAGCAAGGGTTCTGTCACCATCGGTGGTACGGTTTCGCCTGCCGGCGGTAACTTTGAGGAGCCTGTCACCCAGGCGACGCTGAAGGTCGTCGGAGCTTTCCACGGACTTTCGCGCGACCGCTCGAACGCCCGCCGCTATCCTGCAATCGACCCGCTGGAGTCTTGGTCCAAGTACAGCTCCGTCATACGGAAAGACTTGGTCGAGTATGCCCGCAGCCTCTACAAGAGGGGTTCCGAGGTCAACCAGATGATGAAGGTCGTCGGCGAGGAAGGAACCTCACTTGAAGACTTCATCGTCTACCTCAAGAGCGAGTTCCTCGATGCGGTCTATATGCAGCAGGACAGCTTCGATGAGGTCGAGGGTGCTTCCAGCGTTGAGAGGCAGCGCTACATGTTCAAGAAAATCTTGGCGATACTCGGCTCCACGTTCAAGATTGCTGAGAAGGACGAGGCGCGTGACTTCTTCAACACGTTGAGGCAGAATTTCGTTGATATGAACTACTCTGTCTTTGAGAGCCCTGAGTTCAAGGCTCAGGAGAAGAAGATTGACGATGTTCTCGCCCAGAAGGAAGCCGTGGTTTCTGACAAGGTAAAGGCTTTGATTAAGGACGGTGAGTGATGAGCAAAGTATACAGCAGAATTGAAAGCATAAACGGAAGTGTTATCACTGTTCGTGCCAAGGGCGTGAAGCTCAACGAGCTTGCCGAGATAAGCACCCGTTTCGGGAAGTCCCTTGCTGAGGTCAACAAGATTGACGGGGACTTGGTTTCCCTTCAGGTCTTCGCAGGAGGCCGCGGTGTCGCCACGAACGATCAGGTTCGTTTCTTGGGACACGATATGCGCGTCTCTTTCAGCGACAACCTTCTTGGCCGTATCTTCAACGGTTCGGCAGAGCCCCGTGACCACGGTCCTGCCCTGGTGGACAACCTGGTGCAGATCGGCGGACCTTCCGTCAACCCTGCGCGGCGCATCCAGCCTAACCGCATGCTCCGCACGAATATCCCGATGATTGACGTGTTCAACACTTTGGTCATCAGCCAGAAGATACCGATTTTCTCCATCTCCGGTGAGCCTTACAACCAACTGCTTGCCCGCATAGCGATGCAGGCTGACGCTGACGTAATCGTTCTTGGAGGAATGGGCTTGAAGTATGATGATTACCTCTACTTCAAGAAAACATTGGAGGAAGGCGGAGCTTTGAGCAAGACCGTCATGTTCATCCATACGGCCGCCGACCCGACGGTTGAGTGTATGAAGATTCCGGATCTTTCCCTCGCTGTTGCCGAGCAGTTCGCCCTTCAGGGCAAGGATGTCCTTGTCCTTCTGACCGACATGACGAACTTCGCGGACTCCATGAAGGAAATAGCCATTACCCAGGAGCAGGTTCCGTCCAACCGCGGATATCCTGGTGACCTCTACAGCCAGCTTGCCTCCCGCTATGAGAAGGCCGTTGATTTCTCCGATCAGGGATCCATCACGGTTCTCGCGGTCACGACGATGCCCGGTGACGACGTTACCCATCCGGTTCCTGACAACACGGGATACATCACCGAGGGTCAGTTCTACCTGAAGGGCGGTCACATTGAGCCGTTCGGTTCCCTTTCCCGCCTTAAGCAGAACGTCAACGGAAAGACCCGAAGGGATCACCGTGCGCTCATGGACGGCATGATTCGCCTGTACGCTTCCTACAAGGACACCTTGGAAAAGAAGAGCATGGGCTTCACGATGAGTGCCTGGGATGAGAAGCTCCTGAAGTACGGGGAGCTGTTCGAGGCCAAGATGATGGACCTCAGCGTCAACGTTCCCCTCGAGGATGCCCTTGACAATGGATGGAAAATCCTTGCCCAGTGCTTCGACAAGAAAGAGACGGGTCTGAAGACGGATCTCATAGAAGAGTTCTGGCCGAAGAACTAGCGTAGTATCAGGGGTTGTGAATGCCTAAGATAAAGCTGACGAAAAATGAGCTTAAGACTCAGAAAGATGCGCTTAAGATGTATAACCGCTATCTTCCGACTCTTACGCTCAAGAAGCAACAGCTGCAGTCAGAGATTCGCACGATAGATGAGAAAGCCAAGGCTGTCCGCGCGGAGAAGAAAGCCGTTGAGGCCGACTTCGAGAAGTGGATTGCGGTTTTCGGCGAGAAAGAAGCCTTCAAGCCCGGAATGGTGACGGTGAACAACATCAAGAAGGGCTGGGGCAATATTGCCGGTGTGAAGATACCCGTGTATGAAGGGGCGGACTTCGGTCGTGGTGATTACGACCTGTACTCAACCCCCCTCTGGGTGGATTTGGCTGCGGACAGGATGGAGAAAGCTCTTGAGCTTGATCTTCAGGCGGAAGTGCTTGATGAGCAGGTGAGGTTGCTTTCTAAAGAACTGAGGGTGACAACTCAGAGGGTCAACCTTTTTGAGAAGGTGAAGATTCCCGAGACCAAGGCGAACATCAAGAAGATTAACATCTTCTTGGGCGATGAGCAGGTTTCTGCGGTTGTCAGGAGCAAGATATCCAAGAGGAAGCTCGAGAGGAACAAGGGCGAGGAGGCCGAATCATGATTGAAAAGATGAAAAAGGTTTCCATCGTCGTCCTCGATTCGACAAGGAAAGAGTCGGTCAAGGCGTTGAGGAAGGCCGGTGTCGTCCATCTCGAAGAGATGGAAGGCAAGGGGCCTCTCCTTGCGTCCTATAAGGATGCCGCCGCTGCGACAGATAAGGCCATATCCATTCTGGAAGAGATAAAGCTGCCCAAAAAGCAGATTGTCAACCAGCTGGATCTTGCTAATGATGCAGCCCTCGAGATGGCGAATAAGATTGTTTCCTTGAGCGACGAGAAGAAGTCCCTGTTTGAGGCGATTGCCCGCAACACGAACGAGCTTGACAGGCTCGAAAAGTGGGGTAGCGTCAATCCTGCGGATTTCGTTTCACTCGCGGAGAAGGGGATTTTCGTCTACATGTACGAGATTCCCGAAGATAAATACGGGACAATCGGGAAGGAGCTCAAGACTATCCGGGTCAACGCTTCTAACAAGGTTGTCCGCTTCCTTCTCCTTTCGGAGGAGCAGGTCACTGAGCGTCCCGCGCTTATGCCGCCGGAGGCTTATGCCGTTCCCATGCCGGAGATGTCTACCGAAGCCTTGAAGGACAGCATCCTTAAGGCGAAGCAGACGATTTCCCGGATTGAGAGCGAGCTTGCCGACGATAAGAAGTATTCGGCGACCCTTGCCACATACAGGAAGGTCCTTGCCTCTGACATAGAGTTCGAGACCGTCTGTTCCGGCATGGGACGTGAGGCTGCTGCTGAGGGGAGCGAGGAGTCCAAGGCTGATGTCATGGACGAGATTGCCTCTACGCGGCTCGCATGGCTTTCTGGTTATGTGCCCGTTGCCTTGCTCCCGAATTTCGTCGCGGCATGCAAGGCGAACTCCTGGGCATACGCCGCAGCGGATCCGGAGGGTGATGACCCGGTTCCGACGAAGCTGAAGAACAACAAGCTCGTCAGCATAATTTACCCGCTGATGGACTTCCTGGATGTCACTCCCGGTTACCACGAGTTTGACATCTCTGGATGGTTCCTGCTCTTCTTCTGCGTCTTCTTCGCTATGATTTTCGGCGATGCCTGCTATGGTGCGCTGATAGCGATTGTCGGCATTGCCTTGCTTGCGACGAGTAAGAAAGGCGGTCGTTCCTTGGGCGTTTTGATGACGCTTCTCGGATTATGCACCATGCTGTGGGGAGTGATGACTTGCTCATGGTTCGGCATTTCTACCGATAAGCTTCCGAGAGCCCTTGTGGACATCTCTTTTGCTCCGTTCTCGGCAGCCAAGAGCGGAAAGGATGTCGCCAACACGAACCAGAAGATTTTCTGTTTCTCGCTGGCCCTCATCCAGCTTTCCGTCGCGCACTTCAAGTGTATGTTCGCCGACCGCAAGAGCCTCAAGTTCTTCGGTGACTTGGGCTCTCTCCTGATGATTTGGGGCATGTTCTATGTTGTCATGAACATGGTTGTTGACGGCACGAAATATCCGCTTGCTGATACCGGGGTTCCGATTCCGATATTCGGCGGGAGGTTCGTGTTGCCTTCGAATTTCCCTCTCATATCGATTGGCGTGCTTGGTGCGGGCTTTGTCCTGAACTTCATCTTCGCGAACTATGAGGGAAGCGTCGGGAAGTCCGTGCTTGAGAGCGTGAAGAACATCATTTCCGTATTGCTGGGCGTGGTGAACCAGTTCAGCGATATCGTCTCCTACATCCGCTTGTGGGCCGTCGCCCTTGCCGGTGCCGCAATCAGCGAGACCGTCAACCAGATGGCAGGTCCGATGTTCGGCAAGCTGATTATGGTGATTTTCGGAGTGGTGCTTCTGGTGTTCGGTCACGGACTGAACATGATACTGAACTTGCTTTCGGTCATCGTCCATGGTGTCCGCTTGAACACGCTGGAATTCTCCCAGCACCTTGGAATGACATGGAGCGGGGTGAAGTATCGTCCGTTTGCGGAGCGCAAAGAGAAGTAACGAAAGCTCCTTTTGCCGTGCCGTTGGCATGGCGTTTGGAGCGGAGCATCTGAATGGTGCTCTTGTTTTGTGATTCTACAGCTTTGCCAAAGGCGGGCTGTTTGAAATAGAAATTTGGAAGTTAAAAACGCAGGAAACTGCGTATAAGGAGTAAGTATGAACTGGGGTTTTCTTGGTGCAGGATTGGTAATGGGTATCGCCGCTATGGGAAGTGCGATTGGAATCGGAACTGCCGGACAGGGAGCTATCGGTGCCTGGAAGAGGTGCTACCTCAATAACAAGCCCGCGCCGTTCCTCCTCGTCGTTTTCGCCGGTGCCCCGCTGACGCAGACCATCTACGGATTCCTTCTCATGCAGTCAATGATTGGAAAGGTCGGTGGCGTGGATGTTGGCCAGCAGCTCTTCTACCTTGGACTTGGACTTGCTTGTGGACTTGCCATGTGCATGTCTGCTATCGCCCAGGGAAAAGCTGGTGCCGCTGGTTCTGATGCCTTGGCTGAAACCGGAAAGGGGTTCACCAACTACATCATGGTCGTCGGTCTTTGCGAAACCATCGCTCTGTTCAGCATGGTCTTCGGAATGATTGTCTGAGCCATTTGAAGAATTTCTGATTCTTTGCCGCCGGTACATCGTGTTCCGGCGGCTTTTTTGTGTAAAATGACTATGTATAAGGAAAGCAGGACCGTCGAAATCGGCGGTCAGAACGGAATACGGAAAATTCTGGTCGGCGGGAAGAATCCCGTTACGATCCAGACGATGTGGAAAGACGGCATTGCCGATGTTTCCGCCGACAGGGAAAAGCTTGCGTCGATACTGCGGCAGATACAGACGCTCAAATCCCTCGGATGCGATATTATCCGCTTTGCCGTTCCTGATATGGAAAGCGCAGACGGACTGTGTGCAATTGCGCAGGAGACGGATGTTCCGCTCGTTGCCGACATACACTTTGACTATCGCCTTGCGCTTGCCTGCCTTAAAGGGGCTGTCTCCGCCATCAGGATAAACCCCGGCAATATCGGGAGCGAGGACCGTGTCAAGGCCGTCGTCGATGCTTGTGCCGGCAAGAAAGTGGCAATCCGCATCGGGGTCAACTCAGGCAGTCTGCCCAAAGACCTGGCTGAATCTGTTGAGGCAGGGAGCCTGTCCCGTGCAAAGGCTCTCGCGCAGGCCGCTTTGCGGGAGGTGGAGGTCTTTGACAGGTTAGCCTTCAAGGATGTCGTCGTCAGCATGAAGAGCAGCGATGTCCAGGAGACCATCGAGGCGAATGAGGCATTTGCCAGCCAGAGCGACATTCCGCTCCACATAGGCGTGACCGAGGCTGGCCCCCTTATTTCCGGGGTCGTCAAATCGACGCTTGCGTTCAGTACGCTGCTTAGGGAAGGCATCGGCGCTACTATTCGTGTCAGCCTGTCATCCAGCCCGGAGAACGAAGTCATGGCGGGCCGTGAGATTCTCCGCGAATGCGGCTTGCGGCGGGGCGGGGTGACGATTGTCAGCTGCCCCCGCTGCGGACGGTTGGGATTCGATGTCCACTCGTTCGTGGACCGCTGGCAGGGCGAGCTGTATGCGATACAGAAGCCCCTTGTCATCGCCGTTATGGGTTGCGTGGTCAACGGGCCCGGTGAGGGCAAGCATGCCGACTTGGGGATTGCCGGAGGTGGCGGAAAAGTGATTCTCTTCCGGAAGGGGCAGGTTGTCCGTACTGTGGATGAGAAAGATGCGGATGCCGAGTTCCGCAGGGAGCTGGACGGGCTTCTGAAAGACTAGGCGCAAAAAAAATAAGAGCCGGAGGGAACCCCCCGGCTCTTAAAATGAGAGGTAATACAGCCTCCTTCGGACGTCTGGATGTCAAAATTACGTCCGAAGGAAACTGCATAAGGTTGAAGCTGATTAACGCTCTTACCCATCAATCAGTTTGGACCTCAATCACAATCTATTTTTATTATCGGGGGAGTGCGGAAAAACTTGAGAAGAATTCCATGTAATCGGAGCAGGCTTTCTTCAGTTCCCTGTAGATTATCCTGCTGTAATAGAGTGAGGACAGTGTCTTGTCCTCTGGGAGGTCCTTCGTAAGCTCCTTGAGCTTGCGTTCGGTGGGAAAGACGAGGGCCGCGGCCTCCTTGCTTTCTGACTGTAGTATCGCATTGTCAATCTTGGCCAGCTCGGCAAAGACCTCCGGGGCTTTGAGCCGGTTCGCTATGGCCTTCTCGCAGAGGGATATTCCCTTTGTGGCCATATCTTTCATCCGCTCCATGTCGCCCGTGAACGCGGCAAGAACTTTGTCAAATTGTCCCTGCTCCCTTCCTGCCCTGTCTTCGCTGCCAGCTTTTTCCGCCGCGGCAAAGAAGGCCGCTTTTTCAGACAGTGTTTCTTCCCGTTTCAGGAAATCGTCCAGGGGAAACCGTTCTATTCCCTTTATGGCAAGGCTCTCGTCCGTGAGGCTGTAAGTCCTGACCCCTTGTTCCTCCGCAAGGGCGCAGTTCTTCTCGAACCACCATGAGAAGAGGGACATCTTCTTGTCGGAGAGAATGTCTTCTCCCCTGTAGTCCTTGAGAATCACCGGGTTTGCGCTCAGGAGGGCGGCCGTGCTCTGGCTCTCGGACGTGTTGACCCTGCTTGAGATGCGGTGCTCGCGCTCCTCGAACTGCGATCCGCGTATGTGGGTCTGCCTGCCGGGAAAGCCCAGGTCCATCCCCGCCATGAAGATTTCTTTTGCGCCGGCGAAGCGGGCAAAGTCCCATGCCGTCGTCGCGACGCTGCCGCCCGCCCCAAGCTGGCCCTTCCATCCGAGCTTCTTCTCGAAGTACTGTCCGGGCGGGTACATCGACGAGAACAGGACCTTTTCCCTGCATTCAAAGCGGAACACCGAGGGCCACGCGGCGACCTCCGTGACCAGGACGGAGGAAGGGGCTGACAGGAACTCCAGGTGCATCGCGCATGCGTACTGGGGGTCGGCCAGCACGATGAAGTCCGGCTCCACCCCGGCATCCAGGCAGGAGCGAAGGGCCGTATCCACGCAGACTATGACCGCCCGCTCCTTGAGCCGGGAGAGCTGGGGCAGGACGCGGCCCAGGCTCGGCCCCGCCGCCAGCACGATGAAGGGCAGCCTGCCTCCAAGCCCGGCATATTTGCGTATCCCGTCCAGCTTGTCCAGCTGCCTGATGTTCCGGCAGCTGTTGGACAGCCAGAGACGTGCGAATTTCTCAAGTGTCGCGGTGTTTGTGTCGTCCTTGCTCTTCTCCTGCTGGATTAGCTGGCGGACGGCCTTGAAGTAGTCCGCGCTGTGGGCCTCCTGAGCCGGGACAGAGAAGATATGTGCTTTCTTCATGTCGTACTGCCGCAGTATGCTGGCCACGTTGTCCGTGCCGGCCCCGATAAGCAGGCTCAGGGCAGGGTGTGACAGGACAGGGGTCCAGTCCAGGACGGACAAGGCTTGGAAGACGTATTCAGCTTTCTCTTCTATTATAATGACCGGAACGGAAGGGTGCTTCTGGCAGAAGGCGACTGGGGCATAGCCCAGCCCGCAGGAGAAGAAAACGGCAGCCTCTTCCGCGCCCTCATTGAACGCGGAGACAGCCTGCTCCGCCTCCCGACCGGGATTGTACTTGGAGTGGAGCATCGTCCCCCCCTCCGAGGCGGTGGGACTGCCGTTCTTTGCCTGCTCGACACGGAAGGGAAATACCTCCTGCCTGCCCCCTTTGACCCCTTCCTCAAACGCCGCGATTGTGCCTGCCAGCATTCCGGCGAGGGACGGAAAGCGGGCCTTGAAGAGGTCTATGTTCTTATTCCAGATAGAGTTCAATCGTCATGCCCTCCGATATCGGGGTTCCTTCCGGCGGGTACTGGGAATAGACCCATCCCTCTCCGTTTATCTGGTAGTTTATCTTGTCGTCGTCAAGCAGGGGGAGCAGGTCACGCTTCTGCCGGCCTATGAACGAAGGGACAACGTCCTCCACGACGATGGGGGGATTGCCCACGATGGAGACCGTGCCCGAGTGCTCCACGCCGACCGCTCCCTGCCGGTTCATTCCAAGGTGGTCTATTATCTCATCAGCTGCGAGGGCAATCACCGGGGCTACGATGCGTCCCGCGTAAGTCTCTCCCTTTGCCTTCTCTATGACGATGTAGAGGATTATCTCCGGGTTCTCCACGGGGAATATCGCAAGGCAGTTGGAAACGAAGTCCGTCTCGCTGTAGCCTCCGTTCACGGGATCCGCCATCTGCGCCGTTCCTGTTTTTACGCCTATGGAGATATCGCCCAGGTTGGCCCGGTGTCCGGTACCGCTCTGCGCCGTTGTCTCCATGCAGCTCAGTATGTACTTGGCCGTCGAAGCCTTTATGACCCTCTCGCCGTATTCCGGGGTCAGCGTGTACTTGTCGCTCCCGTTCTTGTCCGTTATCTTGGAGATGACCGTCGGTCTGACGCTGATTCCGCCGTTCGCTATGACCGAGGCGGCCTGCACCATCTGCAGGGCGTTCACGCTCAGCTCCTGCCCGATGGACATCGTCGGCTTGGTCCTCGCCGACCAGGACTTGTAGCCCTCGTCCTTGACAAGGCCCGTCGCCTCGGCGGGCAGTTCCACCCCGGTCCTGCTGCCGAATCCGAACTTGTGTATGTAGGACAGGAAGGTGTCGGTGTCCAGGAGGTCGCTCATCTGGGCAAGCGCGTCGTTGCAGGAGTACTTGAGCGCGTCCCGGACATTGACCCAGCCGTGGTGCTCCAGGCAGCTTATCCGTATCAGCTCCCCCCTGTTTGTCTCCCGCTCATAGACCCCGTCACAGAGGAAAATCGTGTCCGCGTCCAGCTTTCCGCTGTCTAAGTACGCCGCCGAGGTGAAAATCTTGAACACAGACCCGGGCTCGTAGGCCGTCATCGCCGGGCGGTCAATCTTCTCCTCGGTCGCCGCCGAGCTGTAGTCGTTCAGGTTGGCGGAAGGCAGGCTTATGTAGGACAGGATTGCCCCGGTCTTGGCCTCGGAGGCAATCAGCATCATGCATTCCGCCTGGGTCGAGGCCATAGTGTTCTTCGCTATCTTCTCAAGCTTGTGCTGAAGGTCCGCGTCTATCGTCAGGTACACGTTGTCGCCGAACAGGTCTCCCGCCGCCAGGTCCAAGATCATCGGGGAGAGAATGTTCTGCTGCGAGTATTCTATGCCGCTCAGCCCCTTGCCGTCATCGCCCATGTAGCCTATCAGCTGGCTTGCCAGGTCATTCTCAGGGTAGACCCGGCCGGGAATCTTGTCGAAGCGCGAGAACGAGAGGTAGCCGTCGTTCTGGAGCAGGGCATACAGCTCGTCGTATTCCTCCTGGGACAGCTTCTTCTTCAGGTACATGAAGCTGGAGCTCTTGTTCGCCATTATCTGGTCGTATACCTCTACCGCATCCAGGCCGAGCAGGGAGGCGACCTCGAACGCGAACGTGCTGACATCCGCCGATTTTATCGCCTTTGGGGTTATCCCGTAATGGTAGAAGTTCGTCTGCACGGCGAGGGGCTTGCCGTTCCTGTCCACTATGGAGCCGCGCTCCACGGTCGGGGGCTTGGCGGCAATCTTGCTCTGCTCGCGGAATGCGAGCTTTGCATAGGAGAAGTAGATGTACACGACGACCAGCATCAGCATCACCGCCGAGGCCAGCATCCTGCTTTTATTGAAGAAATTGTTCATCTTGAGGCCTTCCTGGGCGGGACTGCCCGGGCGAGGACGTTCCTGACCGGTATGAAGCCGTAGTCCCTGGAGTCTATGGAGGCGGCCGGGTTGTCCCCGACGGCAAGAATCATTCCGTCCGGCACCCGGCTCGCCAAGGCCATATTACTGTATTGCGCCTCGGATAGAGGGAAAGTTTGCCCGTTCACGCGGAGAGTATACCCTTTATCACAAGAAAAATCCAGTGGAGAGGCCTGGACGGCAACGCATCGTTTGATGACAAGGTTCCCTTCGTGCATGTAAATCACTATGTCCCCCGCCTCAGGCTCCCTCCAGATGCAGATAAGGGAGTCCCCGAATGGCCGGACGATGCCGTAGGCCAGCTTGTTGACCAGCGCGGCATCCCCCTCCGTGAAGGTTGGCTCCATGGAGCTGCCCCTTACGTGCACGATATCGAGGACGAAGAATTTCAGCATGGCTCCGATGAGCAGCCCGACGGTGATGCTCAGGATGGCGGACTTTATTTCGCGTTTCACAGTTCTCCCATTCTAATATCGGAATCCGATTCTGTCGATAGTGAAGTATATGGAAGTCATAAGCTATTCAATAAAAAGTTCCGGCCAGCCAGCCTGGGAGTCCGGCTCAAAAAGGACATTTTTCCTCAGACGACACCATGTGCGGAACTCAGCTTATGACTACGGAAGGGCTGCCGCACATCCCGGGCGGGGGAGGGCACAAGGCCAGGCCGGGGGCAAGAAGAAGCTCGGCAGGCTGGCGGTCCCGCTTTCCGCCCTTGTCATCCTGTTCATCGCTTTCTCCATACTCTTTGCCCGCATAGCCGCATCCTACGACGGCAGGGTCCGGAAAGTGGACTTCGGTACCGTCCAGATGGAGGAGGTCAACAGCCTGGACAAGGCGATGTTCGATGTCGCCCTCTCCGACGAGGCCTTCTACGACAGCGAGGGCAACGTCGTCTCCTCGATGGGGGAGGCAGGCGAGACGAGCGGGCTTTTCTCCGATTATGCCTACAAGGAACCGGTCAGCTACAGCGAGTACACCGTCAAGGCCGGTGACAGCATCAGCGTCATAAGCCGTGACGCGGGGCTTTCCAACATCTCCACGCTCATAGCCGTCAACGGCATCACTAACGTCCGCTACCTCCGCGAGGGGCAGAAGCTCAGAATTCCGTCCATGGACGGCCTTATCCACAAGGTCGCCGCCGGGGAGACGGTGGAGGGCCTGAGCGTCAAGTACCGCACCCCCGTCGAAGACATACTGGACGTGAACGATCTGGACAGCTATGCCCTGACCGTCGGGCAGGAACTGTTCATTCCCGGTGCCAAGATGGACAGCAGCTCTCTACAGCGGGCGATGGGCGAGCTTTTTGCCTGGCCGATTACCGCAGAGTTCCGGATTTCCTCCCGCTTCGGGGCAAGGAAAGACCCGATTACCGGGGCTGACTCCTACCATACGGGAATAGACCTGGCCTGTCCGACCGGGACGGCGGTCAAGGCCGCGATGAGCGGAACCGTCGCCAAGGCCGGCTGGTCCAACGTCTTCGGCAACTACGTCATCATCAAGCACATAGACGGCTACCAGACCCTCTACGGGCACCTGAGCAAGATAAAGACAAAGAAGGGGGCCTTTGTCAGCCAGGGCGAGCTCATCGGCCTTGTGGGAAGCACCGGCTACTCCACTGGACCGCACCTGCATTTTACCGTCTACAAGAACGGCAAGCTGGTCAACCCTTCCACACTGCTGAAGTAAGGAGCCTTGCGGGGCGGGACTTTACGATGCGAGTTCCGTCACGAGTTCCTGCAGCAGGGCCTTCTGCCTGTCGGAGAGCTGGTCAATCTTTGCAATAAGTCCCGCGTATTTATGGATTTTCTGAAAATCCTGGTTCTCTGCCTGCGGTTCGTTTACTTTCCCTGTGACCAAGTACTCCACGGACACGCCCAAGGCCTTTGCGATTTTAACGGCGATATCGGCGGGGGGCATGGAAGGGTTCTTTGTCGCGACATAGTTGTACAGGGCTCGTTCGGCCACCCCGGTTTTAGCAGCCAGCTCCTTGTAACGCAGGTCGGCCAGCTCAATCTCTTCCTTTAAGCGTGTGCTGAAGTTCATTTACCCAAAACTACTATATTAGGTATTCAAAGTTCTTCATATTGCTCGAAATAGTTGCAATACAATCCTATTGCTGCTATATTAGGTTGTTGAAGAAGAGAAAGTGCAAGTTCTTACAAAGAAGATGGTCGATGCTAAGATAAACAAGCTCGTGTCCATTGCGAAGGACATGCTGAACGGCTGCCAGGTTCCCTTCAGCGTCTCGACCTTTTATGAGACCACAAACGCACGGTTCACATTCTGGAGCAGATACTGCAGCCTTGACTTCATATTGAACGGGCAGACGGACCCCTCCGAGAACGAGGAGTTCGTCAGTTTGTCGCGGAAGCTCGTGAATGTTACCCGCAGGGAGTTTGAAGGGCTCTGCCTTGATTTTCTTGCGGAAGTCCTGAAGGAGAAGGACGGGGCGGGAACCGGCGACTGCTATATGAAAGCCTTTGGTCTGCGGCTGATATCCATTGACGCGCCTCAGGCCCTGCCGGAGGAATTGAAGACGGGAATGATTGACTACCATGTGCGGGAATGGCTGAAAAGCTATGAGTCCCGCAGCAGGAGCGGAGAATACAGGAATTACCGGGATGCCGAATACGAGAGCTTTTACGACCCCAAGCTCAATACCTTCAATATCCAGATGCGCCGTGGGGATTATGTGTTCAGGAGCTTCTTCGATGTCGGGGATGCGTTGTACCTGTTGTCCCGGCGGGTAGAGAAATTCCGCTTCAATGACCTGATGATGATAGCGTTCCAGGTCGGATGCCAGTGCGTCGAGGAAGGGATTCTTGACCCGGAGTACGTCCAGAAGCTCTGCGGCTGCTGCGGTTACCAGCTGCGCCACATGCCCCTCGTCGGCATTTCCATTCAGGACGGGAACACAGGCCCCTTTGTCTTTGCCGCCTACGATTTCTGCGTGTTCAACCGGGGGCGGCCAGCTTTTTGGGATACGCTGCTCCAACCCCTTACTTGACGAACTGTTCTATGCGGCACTCATGTGGCTTGGCCGCCTTGTCGTAGTTCACGCTGACGTACTCCCGCGCCGTCTCCATGAAGCCGTTCAGCACGGACTGGGCGGCGGGGGCAAGATGGCCATCCTGGCGGTCAAGTTACGGCTGGCGAATCTCTTTCTCGTTCCTAAGCTCAGATATGTTCATTCCCTTATCATAACATGAATCAGCCGTTTAAAAAAGACGTGCTAAAAACGCATTTTATTTGATTTTTCGGGGGAAAAGCGTTACATTATCCGGCAGTCATCGGGGAACCAGCCCTGCTTTGACTGTCAGGCTGCGGTGCATACCGCACAATCTTCCTAAATGCGCAGTTCTTCCTATTTAGATTTCAGAAACATCCTATCTGGAGTTGCCGGAACAATCTAGCTAGAGTATGCTCCCTCTTATGTACGGTACATGCACTCACGCATTGCTATGATGTGTACCACGCATAGGCTGTGCGGTATCGCAAAGATGGCCTGTGTTGTGCCATCAGAATGGGCATCTTGCGTTTTGCTCGATGAGTCTGTGCCCTGTCTGCCAAATCCGGCGGGGAAAACTTCCCTTGACTTCTAGAAAAAGGTGTTGTATATTATATAACTACTATATTAAGTAGTGAAGCTGGAGGATTCTATGGCAGAAGGGAGCGGCAAGGGCTGCGTAGGTTGTTTGAGCGTGCTTGTTATCCTTGCGGTAATAGGCTTTGTGGCACAGAAATGCGATGCCGGCTCGGCAAAGAAAGTGATAAGTGCCTACCGGAACGGCAACTATGAGAAAGTGATAAAGGATGGGGCCGGCTTGTCCAGCCTTTCGGACGATGCCTTGGAGTCCGCCATCAACTGGTATGTCGGGGATGCCTATGAGAGGCAGGGAAGCAAGGATGAGGCCACGAACAGGAAGATTAAGGCATACAACAAGCTTGTCGGCCTGAATTCCGAGGCCACGGAGAAGTTCAAAAAGGAATACTCTGACATATACGATGACATCGTGGCCTTCGGGCAGAAGAAGCTTGCCGAGCAACGGGCGCAGAAGCAGAAGGAGCAGATTGTCGGCACTTGGGTTGCTACCTCCCCATCTGATTATAAGGGACTGTCGCTCAAAATCTATTCGGGCGGGCGGTATGAGAATTTCCACAGTGGTGGCAGCGGCAAGTGGACATTTGATGACGGGACGATAACTTTCAAATCCTCCAACGGAAGCAGCTGGACTGCGACACTGGACGGAGACACGCTTGCCGAGACGACTTATGAACCGGGCTGGGGTTCCATGACAATCTATTACAGGAAGAAATAAGGACTGTTCGCATAAGGGAGCCTGTTTATGAAAGTAAAGAAGATTATTCCGGCATTCATCGCGATGCTTGTTTCCCTGGTGGCCTTCGCCTCCGCCGAGGATTACTATTCGCTTGGACTTCAGGCGGAGAAGAAGGGGGCGAACGTCGAGGCCCTGACTTATTTCCTGAAAGCCTGCGCCGCAGACCGGGATAACGCGAATGCCGAGAGGCACATGATGAGCGCGCTCTACGCCGTCGCTGACGGCAAGCACGGAACCGCACGGACCGACGGGCCGAATGCGGGAGAGAACGCGCAGGCCCTCATCAAGCTGCGGAGCGACTGGGATGCCCTCCTTGCGGCGACGGCGGAATTCATCGCACAGAACGAGTCGGTGCTTGAGCTGCGCTACTTTGAGGACGCGACCCCGCTTGAGCTGACTGCTGAGGATTACAACAACAACACCCTGTCTTTTTCCGTGCACATGCCGTACTTCAAGCAGTACAGTCCGCTCGAGAACGATGAGGTTGACCAGATAGTTCTGGGCGAGCTTAAAAAGCTGCCCCAGAAGAAAAACTGGGGCGAGAAGATAAAGGGCTTCCCTGAAACATATAGGAATGAGCTTCCCGCAGAAAAGAAAGCGAAAATGGAAGCCCGCTCCTATTCGTTCGATGTCATGCTCGTGGACAAAGATGAAAAGCTCCTCGCAAAGCAGACCGTGCACTATGATGTCACGCCCCTGTGGCCTTCCGGCTTTTCCATAAAAAGCGACAACATAGGCGATTGGGGAAGGGAGTACAACTTCGGCCTGACCGCGCCAGACTATATTTCCAAAGGCGAGCTGGAAGAAATCACGTTCAGCTCGATTTCCCTTGCGGGCCTGGATACGACGAAAGTGCATGTCATCGTGAGGCATGCCGAAGATTCCAAGAACCGTGTCGTCATAGCGAAGGCACCCAAGAACGCCACAACCCTGCACAGCAAGAATAAGGGCAGCGGAAAGACGGTGGCCGTCACAGGTCGGGTCGGCAACAGGGGAAACTCCGAGCGGGCATGGTGGGATATCCTTAAGCAGGTGGAGGACTTCGAGACCGTTGACTTCTCCGAATCGTACGGGCTTTATATTTGCGCATGTGATCACTATGGTCCGGAAAATTTCGAGAAATTCAAAAACAAAACGCTCATCCTGCCTGACGGGGTAGTGAAGCTCTCTTTTGAGTCCAGGACGGAAACCTATGTCGTCCCGTCCAGCCTGCGAGTTCTTGTGGATAGCTCCCGATCTTCGGGTCCGATACGAAAAATAAAAATCCATTTCAGGGGGTCAAAGCAGCTTTGGCAGCATTTGGATTTTTTTGCTGAGGGAAAGTACTCTTACTGGGAACAGGAGCTGGAATCCACAGCAAATGAAAATGTCAAATACCGCGATGTCATATTGGACGTAGACTTCCTGTATGAGTCAAAGGAGCGGAAGCAGGAACTTCTCCAAGCCCGCAAGCGGTATGCCCCCATATTACAGGCGAAGGCTGATGCAGAGGCGAAAGCAAAGGCCGAGGCAGAGGCCAAGGCTGCTGCGGAGGCGAAGGCCGCTGCGGAGGCGAAGGCTGCTGCGGAGGAAGCTGCGAGGGCAATAAGGGAGGCTGATGCTAAACTTAATGCAGAGAGAGCTGCCCGTGCAAAAGAAGCGGCCGAAGCTGCGGCAAGGGCTAAAACTCAGGCTGTTGCGAATGTGTTGGCAAAGACAAAATTTGTGACTGTCAGGGGCGGAGAAATTTCTTTTGAGGGTGAGAGCTATTCTGTAAGCCCTTTCATCATTGGTGCGACTGAGGTCACGCAGGAACTGTACGAAGTTGTTATGGAATTATACCCATCCGAGAACGAGGGTCCGAGGCTCCCTGTGGAAAGCATTTCTTGGTTCGAGGCCTTGCAATTCTGCAACGAGTTGAGCAGACAGGAAGGCCTTGCTCCCTGTTACAGCGTGAATGGCTCAACCGATACGAGAATATGGATTAAGACTAATAATAAGGAGATAACGTGCGATTTCAGCGCGAACGGCTGGCGGCTCCCCACCCCCAAGGAATGGATATTCGCGGCTCAGGGGGGCGGAAAGCGGGGCAAAACGTATGAATACAGCGGAAGCAACAATCTGGATGACGTTGCCTGGTATCTTTCCAACAGTGACCGCCACACGCACGAGGTTGCGACCAAAAAGGCAAACGCACTCGGCCTGTACGATATGAACGGAAATGTCTCGGAGTGGGGCTGGTATAAGGAATTTGATGATGATAGAGCTGTTGTCAAGCACAATTCCGAAAAAGGCAGGTATGAGGGATATGCCATAGGATTTGGCGGTTGCTACAGGGATGCAGACATTGGTTTCATTGACGGAAGCAGATTCAGCTTGCATTCTAGCGGTGCCGGCAAATGGAATTTCGATTTGCAAATCAAGGAGCGGGATAACAGGCACGGATTCCGCATAGTGCGCAACGCCGATGAAAAGGCTCTTGCCGAGCCTGACCCGGAGCCGGAGCCAGCTCAGGATGAAGACACCGGGAAAAAGAAGAAGCCCGGTCTTTTCGATAAGGCAAAAGAAACGAAAGACAAAGCCAAGGATAAGGTGGACGACTTCAAGAAGAAGTTACCCAAACTGTGGTAAAGAAGAAACACACGGATGTGATTTCTCCGTGTGCGGCCTAGGGCCTGCAAAAGTAGCCCGTATGGGGGAAATGCAGGATGCGGGTCAGAAATATTGAAATGGCTGTAGCCGTGGAGGTTGTATAACAATGTCAGACGTATATTACCGTGGAAGCAGCACCTATGAGGTTGCCGTGCAGAACAGGCTCAAGTCCTTGGAAAGGGCTGGGGCGGAGACGAACTATGCCGTCAGGGCGATGGGGGCGGAGATAAGCGGTGCCGTCCGTGAGAACACCTACGCCCTTGTCGCGTCTCAGGCGTTGCTGGCGAAGACTTTCGCCCAGGGCTTTGACTCGATGAACAATACCATATCGCTTGGCTTCAGCAACATGGAGTCCAAGCTGGACGAGGTCGCCGACCGAATCTGCTCCAAGCTGGACGAAATCCACGACATCGTGAACAATCCCCTACTGACGGCGAGCCGCGAGTTGTATCGCCGTGCCCTTACAAACTACGACAAGGGCTTCTACGAGGAGGCCCTTGAGGACTGCAAGGCGGCGGTGGAAAAGAACAAGACCGATGCCATCTCCTGGGACCTTCTGGGACAGATTTACCTGTACGGTGCAGGAAAATTCAGCAACGTGATAGACTTGGACAAGGCTGAGGAGTCCTTGTCCAATGCTGCCAAGTATGTCGATCCCGACATCGGCAAGAGCGATGAGGCGAACGAGCTTGCATCCGAAATCTACTACAACCTGGGCTACGTGCGTCTGGTAAAGAGCAACGACCTCCTTGTGCAGAACAAGGCGGAGGAGTCCAACAGCAAGCTGCTGGAGGCGGAGAGCGCGAGCGGCAAGGCATATCAGATTTCCAAAGACAACCTTCTCGCTGCCTACGAGCAGGCAAAGGAACTGCACTTCCTCGGCAAGGACGATGAAGCTCTGAAAATCCTGAAGAAGATTATACTGGAAGACCAGAACTTTGCGCTCCGGGCAAGTTGCGACAGGAATTTCGAGACTCTTTGGGGCAAGATAGATGAACTGATTGAGCGTATGAAAGAAGAAGTTGAGGAGGAACTCAAGCAAACGATACAAGACTTCGAGCCGACAGTGGAGAAGCTTTCGAAACTCGAAGAAAAGAAATATAAAAAACAGATTTCTGAGATACAGCAGTCTTTCTCTAAAGCAAAGAATGGCCTGGGCAAAGAGTATTTTACCGTGCGTAATGCTCTTGAGACGGATTTTAGTGATGCCAGAATGGAGTATACTATCTTAGGAACGGAGTTGAGTCTTGAGGCTCTTGACTTAGCTAAGTTTGTCAGCCGAGTTGCAAATGGAATAAATAGTAATGAAAATGCTAGGATTGAATGGTTTGAAATACCTTTCACGGATAATGAAATTAATCCGCCTGGAGTGTATGCCGGTGTTTATAATGGGACAGATGGGTGGGCAATAATTGTATCTTATTATACGCGTGAAAATGAGAATCTGGAACATGAGAATTGCTATCTCTCGAATGGATATGTCTATGATAGTGATCGACCGAGGATTAGTCCGTGTATCTATGACAGCGAGTGTCCTTGGGTCATCCCTTATATCAAAGAAAATCTATCTGTTTTAGGATTGAGGGTACTTTCGGATGAAAAGAAACCTAAAATTCATCTTATGCGTCTCATCCACTTGATTGAACAACGGGAGGAGTGTTGGCCAAATGAAATTCTTCACTCTAGTCTGGAAGAATTCCATAAGGCCTTGGATGCTCTGAAAGAAAAGCGGGGTGGCAGGAAAATAGGTGGAGGCTCAATAAATGGTCCGAATATCTATCTTTATGTCCTCCTTCCGGCTGTCGCGGGGTTCATTTTCGGCATGGCCGGAGGAGACAGTGGAGAAAAGTTAGGTTCCGCTGTGGTCTGGACATTGATACTCGGAGGCATAGGCTTGTGGCGGTATAACAAAAAAAAGAAGAAGATGGAAGAGTAGGTTGCTCTGAATGAAAAACACCCCCTGCAAAAGTAACCCGTATGGGT
>JAFSSU010000335.1 GCA_017450845.1 Treponema sp. | reverse complement strand
GTCCTTGGCCTCCGTCATCGCGAGGAAGAGGTGCTCGGTGGAAAGATAAAGGTCCTTGAGCGATGCCATCTCCTTTTCCGCGAGAGCGAGCGTCCGCTGCGCCTCGCTTGAGAGCGTCATCTGCGTGTTGCCCGAGACGGTCGGGTACTGGTCTATCAGCTGGCCGAGCTCCGAGAGCAAAGTCTCCGGCTGCACGCCTATCCGCTCGACGAGCGGGGGTATCGTTCCGTCCTTCTGGCGGAGCATGGCGGTCAAAAGGTGCTCGTTGCCGATTTCGCTGGAGCTTTTCTGCATGGCGAGATTCCCCGCCTCCTGTATCGCGTCCTGCGTCTTGAGCGTCATCTGGTCATAGTTCATGTTTTACCTCCTGCCCGGGCAACGGCTGTCCGGGCCCGCATCTGCCTCTCAATATAGCGAAAATCGGAGGATAAGGCAAAAAACTGGCAGCCCGTCTCGTGGGCGAGCTGCCGCAGGACAGGTCATCTCAGAAATAGAACAAATCCTCGAATTTCTTGTCCAGCGCGACGCAGAGGATCAGGGCGAGCTTCGCCGTGGGGCAGAACTGCCCGGTCTCGATGGAGCTGATCGTGTTCCGCGAGACGCCGACCATCTGGGCAAGCTCGGCCTGGGACAGCTTCTTTTCCGCCCGGATCTCTTTCAGGTGATTTTTTAGCACGAGGGCATCGTTCATTGCTCCGCCCCTGCCGGAAGGCCGCCGAGTTTCCCCATAAGCTCCAGGACGAACACGCCTACGAGCATCAGCAGTATCACGAGGTAGCCGAGCGCGACGAACAGCTCGTGCAGTTTCCTGAGCTTTCCGAACTTGACGAAGAAGGCAATGCAGATCATGCCGAAGAATACGATCCAGCACTGCACGCTCACCCGCCGCATGAAAGCCCAGCTGAGCAGCGAGACCCCGACGCACAGGCCCAGTGAGCCGAAGTAGGCGACCCGTGCCGCAGTCTTCTGCACCTCCAGATCCCCGATGTCCTTGCCGCCGTTCTCGTCCCGGCTCTTCTGCAGAATCTCGTCTTTCGTCATCGCGTGTTCCTCCCGCCTCCAAAGCCATACCCCAGTACGCCTTTGCCGCAGGCGGACGCGCACTCCCCGCACAGGATGCATTCCGCGCTGTTTATTCCGCCCCGCTTCGCGAGGTCCGGCACGTCCAGGCTCATCGGGCAGGCCGTCCGGCATTTCCCGCAGGAGACGCATCCTTCTTCTTTTGCCCGTATGCGCAGCTGCGGCACATGAAGGAGCCATCCCAGCTTGCAGCCGGTGACCATGAAGGGGGCCATCCAGCAGATGTAGTGGCAGGTCGCCCGTTTCCCGTGGACTATTGCCGGAATCAAAAAGAACAGGACGATTCCGTAGTAGATGATGAAGCTGTAAATGTTGGAGACCGAGATGCCGTGGTCGGTCATGAAAAAGGGCTGTACCGTATAGTCCCCCTTCCCCAGCGCGTGGCAGACGACCACGCCGGAAAGCCATACGAACCAGATGCCGTACTTGATCCAGTTCCGCCAGCCCTGCTTGGGCTCCTTGGGCGAGAAGCGGGCAAAACACTCGGACATGCCGCCCGTCGGGCAGAGGTAGCCGCACCAGAGCCTTCCGAAGAAGATGCCCAGAAGGAACATCAGGGTAAAGACGATGAAGCTCCCGTTGATGACGTGCCGCATGGCCGCCATGAGGATGAGGTATGGCGAGAAGTACCAGATGGTGACCGGAAAGGCCAGCAATGAAATAGTCAGCGTGAAGCGCCTGAGCCGCTGCAGGTTCACGGAAGCCCCCCGTGATCTGTTCTTTGTGCCAAGTTTACTGTGCATGACCGCATCATACACGTGCAAAGTTTACTTGTCAAGAGCATTCAGCGCAATTAATCTGCGGGGGCAGCAGGTTGGTTTTGCCGGGGCCTGTTGCTAAGGTTTTCCTGTGTACTTCTTCCCGCTTTTTATCCGTACCGAAAATGATTTTTTCACATACAAACCAAGAAGAGGTTTGTAACGGGGCTTGTTGTAGGCTACTGAGATTCAATCGGATGCAAGGAAATTCTCAATGGTGTCCATCGTCTCGGCGACGTTCCTGCGGAGCTGCTTCATGAGAAGCTTTGTTTTTCGGCTGTCAAAGTTCACCGCAGCATTCTGGGGCAGGAGAAGCTCGTAAGGCTCAACCTCCAGGGCTTCCGCCAGTTTTGCCAGGGTTTCAAAAGTTCCCGCCTTTTTGTCATCTGATTCCTTTTTTTGTCCTGCCCGTTTTTTCTTGTCTTTTTTCACTTTTTCAGGTAGAATAACGATTGGAATATATAGGATGCTTCAGGATTAAGAATGATAATTCAGACGGGACAGAGGACGGACATTCCGGCGTTTTATTCTCAGTGGCTTTTGAACAGGCTCAAAGAAGGGTATGTGATGGTCAGGAATCCCTTTTATCCTTCATCCGTTTCTCGTTATGAGCTG
>JAFSSU010000334.1 GCA_017450845.1 Treponema sp. | reverse complement strand
GATGTTGTTTATCTTGTCGCCCAGGGCCTTGATTCCGTTTATCGTGTTCTGGTTTGTCTCGGCTATCTCGTTCAGCTGCCTGACGTTCGCCTCCAGGAAGGAGACTCCCTCCGCGACATCGCCGCTCGTCTTGTTCGCCACTCCGGACACGTCCTTGATTTTCTTGGATATGTCCTCGGACAGGGCCGTGTTGTCCTCCATCGTCGCGACGATTTCCTTGACTGCCGCGCTCTGGTCCTGCGCCGTCGCTGCCGTCTCCTTTGAGGAAACGGCCAGGTTCTGCGTCTCGGCGACCAGCCGCTCGCTCACCTTCCGCTCCCTGGCACGGAGTTTGCCCATGTACCATGTGGTATAGACTATGGACAGCATGATGAGGATAAGGGTGACGACGTTAATGAGAACCATCCAGGAATATGAGCGGCCTGAGAAAGTCGAGGTCGGACCCTCAATGACCACAGACCAGGGACTGACCCCGATCCTGCGGACCCCGTAGTAGCGGCCGCCCATGTTCAGGACCCGCTCGGTCCCGTCAAGGTACTGGGAAGCCTTGAACTTCTTCCCGATCGGAGACACGTCGAAGTAATTCTTTGTCTTCACGTAACTGGAATCGGAATGGGTCAGGAACACGCCGTTCGCATCGACGATGTTCATGCTTTCCTGATCGGAGCCCGAAAGACCTTGAAGGCTCTCGCCCAGCTTGTCAAGCAGCAGGTAGCAGCCGGCGACCCCGATCAGCTTGCGGCTTTCCCGGTCATAGACCGCCCTCGTGAACGCGATGACGGGCTTGCCGGTAACCGTATCCTGCGATTCGCTGGAATACAACTCCCCCTTGGCGGCAATAGGAGCGGCAAAAAACTGCTCGAGCTTCTGTCTGTCAGAAGGCGTATCAGCCCCGTTGCTCATAACGACCGTTCCGTCCTTGGAACCGAAACCGTCCAGCGCGGCAAGATAGAAGGCCGAGCACTGGGGATACTGCTCTCCCAAGCTCGTGACCAAGGCCTTGACGGAATCGTAGTCACGCCCCGAATCCTTTTCCAAGGCACCGACAAGCGAGTTGAGTGCGATGGAAGGTGTCTCGAACTTGAGGCGGATCTCGTATTCCGCGCTCTTCGCCAGTGACACCGTGTCGTTGTGCACCTGCTTGTCAATCAGGGCATTCACCAGGTAGGCGAATGACACGGAAGCGTACATGGCAATAATCAGATAAGGCGTGACGCTCGACAAGAACTGCTTGAACGTCAGCTGAAAAAGCTTCTTCTTCATAGTTCAAAAACCTCTCTTCCCATTATATCATAAACTGAATAATAAGCAAAGCCAATTTAAAGCATAAAAAATGCCCTCAGGACGATGGCGATGATGATTATGACTTTGACGAAGCCGCCGCTGAAGTCGCTCACCGGCCCGTCCACGACGACGAACCAGGGGGTGCTGCCAATCTGGCTGACCGCATAGAAGCGTCCCTTGTGGACAAAGGCCTTGGGCGTGCCGTCAAGGAAGTCATGAGCCTTGTAGGGCACGGAGGACTCGTCAAAGTAGCTGTCCCGGGCAATCTTTTCGGTATCGGTATGGGTCATGTACTTGCCGTTCTTGCTGAGCAGGTAAATCCTGCTGTTCTTGGACACGGAGAAGGTCCACGGCAGTCACTCCCTTGGTCCTGCCGCCCTCGTCCTTGACTTCCTTCGCGACCGTGACGCAGAGGTCACCGCTCATCGCGTCCACGTAGACCTCCTCGTAGGCTATGACACCGGAGGCCTCCGCACGGACATAGCGGTTTATGAGCAGCATGGACACCGCCGCAAGAGAGGCAACCCCCATGCAGGTCAAAAGGAGAAGCGGTCCGAGCGTGCTCCAGAAGAGAATCCGCAATTTGTTCTTATTGTTGTTCCCGTTCATCTTGTCAGTTCCTCCGCGATATCCTGAAGCTTCTGCGATGCGACGGAGATGTCCCTGGTCGCCCCGCTGAAGCTCTCAACGCCTGACGCTATCTGCTTGAGGGTGGCCAGCATCTGTTCGGTCGCCGCCGCCTGCTGCTGTATTATCTTCGTGATGTCGCCCGCGCTGTCCGCCGTTATCTCCGACGCATTCTTGATGCTGCCGAAGCGCAGCTCCAGGTTCCGGGCATTGTCCACGCCCTGCTGTATCTTCTCCGTGCCGCTTTCGCTGGCAAGAATCAGGGTGTCGGAACTCTGCTGGATTTCGCCGATCTGTTCCTTTATCTCCTTTGTACCGTCGATTATTCCGTTGGCAAGGCGGCGGATCTCCGTCGCGACGATATGGAAGTTCTTTCCCGACTCACCGGCGGCCGATGCCTCCAGCTCCGCGTTGAAAGCGATGATTTTGGCCTGGTCGGCCACCGAGTTGATCAGCGTGACGATGTTCCAGATGTTCTCTATCTTGTCGCCGAGCGACTTGATGCCGTCTATCGTCGTCTGGTTCGCCGATGCTATCTCATGCAGCTGGCTGACGTTAGCCTTCAGATATGACATGCCCTCCGCGACGTTCCCGCAGGTCTTTTCCGCCACGCCGGACACGTCCTTTATCTTGACCGCGATGTTTTCCGCCAGGGCATTGTTGTCCTCCATCGTCGCGACGATTTCCTTGACCGAAGCCGTCTGGTTCTGGGCAGTCGCCGCGTTCTCCTTGGCCGCCACGACAAGCTTCCCTGTCTCGGAAAACAGCGATTCGCTCACCGTACGCTCGCGCCTGCGCATCCTGTTCATCGCAAAAAAGATGACGAGGCCGGAGACGATGACCATCAGCAGGCTGTAGGGAATGACAAAGAGCACCACCCTGTTTGAGATTCCGTGCACTTCGGAAAGATCCTTCGCGATGAACAGCATGCCGGTCACGTCCCCGCGGTCCGACTTGAGCGGCTCATACACGGACAGGTAGGATATGCCGTCAACCTTGTTCCTGCCGACGAAGATATTATGCTCGACCATCACCTCATGCAGTATGGCGGCATTGTCCAGCCGGCTGCCGGCCCCCACGGCAAGCGTCGTTTCCATGCGCTCGCCGCCCTGGAACACAGTACATTCCACGTCAAAGCCTTCTTTCATGAGCTCCACGAATGAGCCGGTCGTAAGGTCATAGGCCGAAACAACCGCCCCCAGAATGCTGCCGTCGGAATCGTGGACAGGGAAGGAATATGCCACGGCATAGCCCATGTCCCCCAGCGGCTCATAGGTCAGCCCCTCACGACCCGCGAGCGCGTCCGCAACCCCCGCATGATCCCGGAGCTCCGTGCCAGCTTCGACGTTGTAGCCTCCGCCCGGCAGAACGGCCCCCTTCCTGTCCGTGAAAGCAATGAGCTCCACATCGGAGGAATCCGAAAAGGACGAAACGATCTCCTCCAGCTGCTCCCGGTCCCCCTCGCGCACCGCCTGAACAAGATCGGGGCGGACGGCGGAGGATGAGGTCAGGCTCTTGAGCGTCAGTGCCCAGTCGTTCATGATGCCCATCGCCCCTTCGGCCGTATGGACGATCAGGTTCTGCGTGTTCCTCATATAACATACGCTGAACACGATGATGGACAGGGTGGCTACGCTCAGCATGCCGAACGCCATCGATCCGACGATGATCGCCGTTATCCGGCGGAGCGTGTTTGAGTCTTTCTTCGTATCCTGGGCCTTAAAAAATCCCATGGCCATAAGCCGTCTCATTTTGCCAGTTCCTCTGCAATTCCCTGAAGGTTCTGAGATGCGATGGAGATTTTCCCGGTCGCATCGCTGAAGCTCTCGACCCCGCTGGCTATCTGCCGGAGGGTCATCAGCATCTGCTCGCTCGCCGCCGCCTGCTGCTGGATTATCGTCGTTATGTCGCCAGCGCTTTCCGCCGTAATCTCAGAGGCATTCTTTATGCGGGAAAAGCGCTGCATGAGCTGCCTGGCGTTCTCCACGCCGTCCCGGATTTTCTCCGTGCCGTTCTCGCTCGCAAGGATAAGGGTGTCGGAGCTCTGCTGTATCTCGCTGATGCTCTCCTTTATCTCCTTGGTACCGTCTATGATTCCGTCGGCCAGGCGGCGTATCTCGGTAGCGACGATGTGGAAATTCTTTCCGGCCTCTCCCGCCATGCTCGCCTCAAGCTCGGCATTGAATGCGATTATCTTGGCCTGGTCAGCCACCGAGTTAATCAGAGAGACGATGTCCCAGATTTTCTCGATTTTATCACCCAGAGCCTTGATGCCCTCTATCGTCGTCAGATTGGCCTCGGCAATCTCGCCCAGCTGGCTCTCGTTTGCCTCCAGGTAGCCGACGCCGTCCGCGACGTTCGTGTTCGTGCTGCCTGCGACCCCGGCAACATCCTTTATCTTCTGCGCTATCTGCTCGGACAGGGCGTTGCTGTCCTCCATCGTCGCGACGATCTCCTTGACCGCCGCGCTCTGTTCCTGGGTCGTGGAGGCGTTCTCTCCCGAAGACACGACCAAGCTTTTGGTCTCCTCGATCAGCTTCTCGCTGACCTGCTTCTCCTTGCTGCGGAGTTTCTTCATTATGAAAGCCGTGCTTGTCATGATGACCGCAAAAAGGACAAGGAAAGCCCCGGTCAAAAGGCGGGAGACGGTCGCGGACCCCGCGCCGACATCCTTCTCCCGCTTGCCGAGGATGTAGTACCAGCCGGTGGTCTCAATCGGCATGGAGATGAAGCGGTATTTCTTTCCATTAATCTTGCCACGGATGAGGGTTCCGGTCCTCTCAAGCAGGTGCTCTCCCAGCTCGCGGTAGGCCCCGTCTTCCACGGTCATGATGTTCTCGTCCGGGGAGTACTTCTCGCTCATAAAAAAATTCCCGGATGCGGAAAGGATAAAAGACAGATCGCCCTCATTTGTCTTCAGGCTGCCCAGAATCTTGAGCAAGTCGGTCAGCGGGTAGTCGAAGGCGACCACGCCGTCCAGTTCCCCGTTCTTATAAACCGCCTTTGAGAAAGTCACGACGAGGTCCCCGGTGAAAGCGTCCACGTACACGTCGGAATAATACATCTTTCCGGCCCTGACGACCGCCCCCTTGTACCAGCCCCGGCTCGTGGGGTCATAGCCGTCGGGCAGGGTCAGTCCGGGGGCCTTGAATATCGTCTTGTCCGTGCGGCAGCCGTAGAAGCCTGAGAAATCAGGATAAGCCTGGGACATATTGACGAAGACCTCGTTCGTGGCCTCGTCGCTATCGTGGAAGCCGTCCCTGAAAACCCAGGATATCGCCTCCGTCATCTTCATGGGGGCAACCAGCTCGTTCTCCAGCTTGAGGACGCTTTTCTCCGTGTGCTCCTGCATGAAGGCCTCGGTCTGCCTGTCGGAGAAGCCGGAAACGACGGCCCTCGCAACGATAATGGTCAGGATGAAGAACACTGCGACCGGGGTTCCTATCATAACAAGGGAACGCCGCACGAACGTCATCGTCATATTACATCAAACCTCTCTTCCCATTATAGAATATTCCAGTCTGTTTTACTACAAGAGCCCCGCAATATCCTTGACCTTCTCCGAAGACGCGGAGATACTCGCCGTGTTCTCGGAAAACTTCTCTATTCCCTGCGCTATCTGCTTGAGCGTGACAAAGATCTGCTCGCTGGAGTTGGTCATCTGACTCACATACTCCAGAATCTCGTGCGAACTGTCAGCGGTCGCCTTGGAGGAGCCCATAATGCTCTGGAAACCACCCTCCAGGGACCTCGCGCTCTCGCAGCCCGCATCAATCTGCCGGGTCCCCCGCTCGCTGTCCAGGATGAGGGTGTCGGAAGCCTTCTGTATCTCGTCTATGACAATCTTTATCTCCTTGATGCTGTCGATGATGTTGTCCGACAGGCGGCGGATTTCGGTCGCGACTATGTGGAAATTCTTGCCCGCCTCGCCCGAGCTGGAAGCCTCAAGCTCCGCGTTGAAGGCGATTATCTTGGTCTGGTCGGCGACGTTGTTGATGATGCCCACGATGTCCCAGACCCCATTTATCTTTGCGTTCAGGGCCTTGATTCCCTCTATGGTCTCCGTGTTCGTCTTCCGTATGTCGAGCAGGTCGTTGACGCTGTCCCGCAATGCCTCGCTGCCTGAGAGCACGGCATCCCGCGATTTCTCCGCAAGGCTCGTGACCGCCTTTATCTTCTCGCCGATGCTGCCCGCAAGCTCCGTGGAGTCGTGCATCGTCGCGACTATCTCTTTTACGGCCGCACTCTGGTCCTGGCTGTACTCCGCGCTCTCCTTGGTGGCCTTCGCGAGCGTCATGGTCTCGACGAGCAGTTTGTTGCTGACCTCCCTCTCGGTGCTCTGTATTTTCCTTACGATGAGGTTATAGGTCAGGAAGCAGACGAGCGCAGTCAGGATGCCTCCGATGATGCAGTAGCGCAGGAAAACCGAGTAACCGTCCGGCACCGGGTTCATCAGCAGGTGCACGGGGACGGTAATCATGTTCATCATGGAGATGTAGACGCAGGTCGCTATGGCAACTTTCAGGTTGGAGGAAAGGTTGTTGCCCACCTTTATCCCGATATCCCTCATGCTGCAGGTCATTATTATCCGCTTTATAAGGAAGACGTTTATCGTGTAGCACAGGAAGCCCACGCCGACGGACTGGAGCTCTATGATGATGAACACCGAGAGAATGAAGGGAGCCTGCCCTTTCAGGGCCTCCAGGATAGCCGTTGAGCCTGCCCCCAGAAGGAAGCCCACCGCATCCCCGATTGCGATGGCGACATCGAATTTCTTGTAGCAGTCCCAGCAGTCGGCTATGTCCTTCTCCGTCAGCCGGTTCTTGTCCCTCAGGCCCTTCGCGATAATCCGCTCAAAGCGGCGCAGGATGGGCCTCTCGGCCAGAACACAGGCCAGAATAAGGAAGAAGGAGATTGATATGGTCGGAATGCAGCCAGTTATGATATTAACCGGATTCCTGTAAATAAAGCCATAGTGGAAGACCCGCAGGAAAAAAATCCCCGTGTAGGTCGTCAAAAACAAAAGCCAAGTACATTTCCTAAAAATTCCCATGGGTCTTTCTCCTTATTTATCCCTTATCGCCAGCAGTTTACAAGAGGCTCGCGACCTCTTTGACATTCTCCGAAGCGGATGTTGTCCGACAGGCGGCGGATCTCGGTCGCGACTATGTGGAAGTTCTTGCCGGCCTCCCCGGAACTGGAAGCCTCAAAGCGGGTCAGCACCGGCTTCTGGACAATCGCGCATATCGTTATGAGGACAAGGGTTATCAGGACAGTCGGGAAACTCCCCATGATAATCTCGCCCGGCGCACCGTAGATGAAGCCGTAATGGAAAATCCTGAGGAAAAACACTCCGATATAGGTCGTGGCGCACAGCAGCGCGAGGAAACGAGAATAAACCTTCATGCAGACTCCCGGCTTCCGCCCTTATCCCCAGGCCTTGTCCACGGCCGCGAGGAAACGCTCTTTGTCCTCTTCCGGCAGGAAGGAGGAGGTAAAGGAATTCCTGACGAGCTGCTTGATCTCATCCATGCTGAAACCTATCCCTGAATAGCTGTTCCAGTATTCGTCCAGGAGCTCCACGCCAAAGAAGAGGGGGTCATCGCTGTTGACCGTGACGGCTATACCCTTGTCAAAGAAGAGCCGCATCGGGTGCTCGGAAAGGTTCTGAACGTACTTCTTCGTGAACACGTTGCTCATCGGGCAGATTTCAAGCGGTATCTTGCGCTCCGCCAGGACCTGCATGAGCTTCTCGTCCTCGAAGGAGGAGATGCCGTGCCCGATCCTTGACGCGTGCAGGATGTCCAGCGTGTCCCAGACCGACTGAGGCCCGTCATCCTCGCCCGCGTGAGCGACCGCCACAAGGCCGTTCGCCCTCGCCTTCTCGAAGACCTTGCCGAAGAGCCTCGCGGGGCCTTTCTGCTCGGATCCGCCCAGCCCGATGCCGATTATCTCGGGAATCCTGCATGACAGGAGAAGCTGAAGGTTCTTCTCCGCGTTCTCGAAGCCGAAGGTGCGGGACACGTCGATCAGCATCCTGACCTTCACGCCGGTCTCGGCCTCTATCCTGACGATGTTCCGGTGATAGACGGCGACCAGCTCGGAGAAATCCCAGCCTTTCTTGATGAACGCGCTCGGGGCGGCGAAGACCTCCGCGTAGGAGATTCCGTTACGGACGATGTAGTCCTTGAGGTCGGTGAACACATAATCAAAGTCATCCGGCGAGTCGTAAAGGTCCTGCACCGCAAGGTATGCCTGGATAAAGCCGTCCAGGTTGGAATACGTGAAAATCCGGTCAATCTCAGCCTGGGCCTCCGCCTCAGTCGCCTGCGGATGCCTCCTCATGTAGAAGCTGAGGATTGTCCTCATGCTTATGACCGCCTCTATGTGCAGGTGCAGTTCCGCCTTGGGAACGCCCTTTAAGAACGCGCGGAATCCTTGTTTGTCCATTTCCGTTTCCTTCAATCAAAAAAAGTGTGTCGCCCCGAGCAAGTTATTCCAGAGCTTATAACTGAGTGCCCCGTGCAAACATTATAACATTGCTTTGTGCTTTTTTGGGAAAAAGTTTGCATTTTTTTGCCCTACTCCATCTTGACGAACTGGATATAGTCCAGGCTCATGCCGGGGCTGGCCGAGGAGACAGAGATGAGGCAGTCCTTCTCCTCGGCGATGTCGAAGTATATCGGCGCACGGGTCGTCAGCTCCCAGATTCCGAGGGGCGGATCGCTGGGCCAGGTGTCGTAGCTGTCCCCGCCTATGCTGACGCTGACCGTCGCGTGGGCGGCATCCGAGGCCTTCTCGGACAGGAGGCACTCGTAGCGGCCCGCGGGGAAGGTCACGCTGAACTCGGCCTTGGCCCCGCGCGAGGAAAACCTGGCCCCCCAGCCCGCGCTTGCCTCGGCATCAGCGAAGAGGGAGGCATTCGTCAGCAGCATGTCCTCGACTTCCACCTTCACTCCCCTGCCGGAGAAGCTTATGACGGGCAGGACAGTGACGACGACGGGGCTGCCGTCTCCGTTCCGCCGCTTCTTGTCCTCCTTCTTTTTCTTCTTGCCCGGCTCCTCCGACTGGTAATAGGGAAGGTCAAAATCCTGCTCCTCGGTCTCTATGACCTCCATCTTCTTCTGGGCATCATCGAGCTTGTCCTCCCAGACCTCATCATCGGTCCTCGTGCTCGCGCAGCCCGCAAGGGCAAAAAAGGCGAGCAGGGATGCCCCCAGTATCCTCGCAATGCGTTCCGTCCTCTTCATCTGTCTCATTTCCTGAATTCCCTCGCTTTCTCCATGGCGTACATGACTAGCCTGCCTGACATGCGGGCAAAGGCGCTTCCTTCCTCCGCGTCCCTGTCCGCGACCAGGGGCATGGAACGCAGTTCTGTGTCACCGAGCCAGTAATGAATGGTCCCGTACTGGTCGCCGCACCTGACGCCGCCCAGTATCATGCCGGGGATATCCGCCGTCACATACACCGAGGATGCCGCCGCCGTCGGGGAGTCCTGGCCCATGATCGGCACGGTGAAGGTCTCGTCAAATGCGGGGACAAGGCGGACCGCGTCCTCCTTGCTGCCGAGGAGGGCGACCGTCCAGGCGTGCTCCTCGCCCGCCTTCCTGTCACCGTGGTAGTCGGCGAACGATGAGAAAGCATAACCGAAGAGCTTGACGTTGTCCTCTACCCGGTACTTGTTCCCTTCCGCGGTTCCTTTACCGGGGCCGCGCAGGGTGACGGCAAGGAAGCGGGTCCCGTTCTGCTCGGCGGTCACGCTGATGTTGTAGCCGCTCTCCTCGATGAAGCCCGTCTTGAGCCCGTCGCAGCCCTTTATCTGCCCGAGGAGCTTGTTCGTGTTCTTCTGCGTGTAGGTCAGCTTGCGCCCGGAATCCAGCTCCGCCTTGCTCATGTTCCGCCTGAGCGGGTAGCTCAGCGACTCACGGGAATGGAATTCCCGGAGCGAAAAGGGGAAACGCCGGATGTAGGCGAGCGCGAACGCCGCGAACTCCCTCGCCGTCGTCACGTTGTCCGCGCTGTAGCCGGAGGACTCGACGAAGCGGGTCTGCGTCAGGCCGAGTTCCTGCACCGCGACGTTCATCCTGCGGACGAACTCATCCATGCTGCCCGCTATGTGGTAGGCGCAGGCGATGGAAGCGTCGTTCCCGCTCGCTATGGCAAGGCCCAGGAGCAGCTCGCGCAGGGTGACGCGCTCGCCTTCTGCCAGGCCCATCCGCGATGCGTCCGGGGGCAGGTTGACCGCCCATGACTGGGGAGGAAGGTCAACCACGTCGTCCAGAGCGGCCTCCCCGTCCTGCACTGCCTGGAAGATGACGTACATCTCGACTATCTTGGTCAGGCTCGCCGGGGGAACGGGCTTGTCGGCGTTCTTCTCGTAGAGGATGCTGCCGGTCGCGGTGTCCACGATGATGGCGCAGCCAGCCGCCAGATCCAGGTCCGGCATCTCGTAAGGATAAGGCAGGGGAGAAAGGCCGGAGGAAAGCCTTTCGGGATAGCGCGCGTCCAGGCTTTCTTCCAGATACCTCTGCTGGGTCGCCGTCAGCGAGGGCAAAGGCTGGACACCAAGGACCTGCTTTGCCTCGCCGAAAAGGTAGGCCCCCCACCCGGCAAGCAGGACAAGGAAAATCAATACGATGAGGAGGGGCAGGCAGCCACGATTCTTTTTGCTCATGCCCGTGCGCCCCTGTTGCGGATAAGGCAGTCCGCCAGCACAAGGGCGGTCATGGCCTCTATGACGGGAACGATCCTGGGGCAGAGGCAGACATCGTGCCGTCCTTCGATCAGGATGTCGCACTCGTTCCCCGCCGTGTCCAGCGTCTCCTGCTTCATATATATGGAAGGAACCGGCTTTACCGCCGCCCGGAAGACAAGCTCGTCGCCATTGGAGATGCCCCCGAGAACTCCGCCCGCATTGTTCGTCAGGAAGGACGGTCCCTTGCGTATGGGGTCGTTGTTCTCCCGCCCGGTGGAATCTGCGGCATCAAAGCCCGAGCCGAACTCGATTCCCTTGACCGCCCCTATGCTGAGGACCGCATGGGCCAGGAGCGCGTCAAGCTTGTCGAACACCGGCTCTCCCAGGCCCGCCGGGAGTCCGGCCACCCGGCACTCCACTATGCCGCCCGCCGAGTTCCCCTCCGCGCGGAGCTTCTCCACCGCTTCCTGCATCCTCGCCGCGGCCTCCAGGGAGCATGCCCGGAGCGGATTCTTCTCTATGACGGAAAGGTCAGTCTCCCCGCACTCTATGCCCGCAGCTTTCTTTGTATATGCAGTTATGTGGATTCCATGCTTCGCGAGGAACATCTTGGCGACCGCTCCGGCCGCGACGCGGGCCGCCGTCTCACGCCCGCTCGCCCTGCCCCCGCCCCGGTAGTCGCGGATGCCGTATTTCTCATGATATGTATAGTCGGCGTGTCCCGGGCGGAATTTGTCCTTGATGCTATTGTAGTCGCCCGACCGCTGGCTCGTGTTGCGTATCAGTATGGCGATGGCCGTCCCGGTCGTCCTGCCCTCGAAGACCCCGCTCAGGACCTCGGCGGCATCGCCCTCCTTCCTGGTGGTCGCGGCCCCGCCCTGCCCGGGCCTGCGCCTGTCCATCTCGGACTGCAGAAAGCCCGCGTCAAGCTCCAGCCCTGCCGGGCAGCCGTCGATGACGCAGCCCAAGGCCGCCCCGTGGCTTTCCCCGAATGTCGTTACCTTAAAAGCTTCTCCGAATGTGTTCCCTGCCATATCAGCCTGAGTGTAGCAGAATTCAAGCCTTAGCTCAAGCAAGGCTAGTTCTTGGGAGGATATTTCTCCATCAGCTTGTCTATGCCGTTCTTCCTGAAGAGGTTGGCGTAGCCCCTCGCGCTCATCCCCATGCTGTCCTGGATGTCGGGGTTGGCCCCGTTCTTGAGCAGGAGGTCCACTATCCTGTAGTCCCCGTTGCCGACCGCGAGGACAAGGATGGGCTGCCCGTCGGAGCTGACTACGGAAAGGTCGGCCCCGGCCTCAATGAGGTATTCGGTTATCTCGAAGTTCTTCCTCCACACCGCGTCCATGACCGGCGTATATCCCCTGTCATGGGAGACGGCGTTTATCTCGGCCCCGTTCTCAAGGAGCCACTTGACCTTGTCGAAGCACTCGTTCCTCGCCGCGATGCAGAGCATGGGGACACCCTCCCCGTTGAGGGCGGAAGGAATCATGCCGGCGTTCAGGAAGAGCTCGCAGATCTCTGTCTTGTCCTTGGCGATGTAGTGGGCGAACATATCGCTCGTGAAGGGAATGCCGAGGGTCAGAAGCCGCTGCAGGGAGGAGAGCTGCCTCTCCTCCATCTCGAGGAGCTCGTAGTTGTTGGTCACGTACTTGACCAGGTTGTTCATGTCGTCAAAGCAGCGGAAGAAGGTCTGACCCTCCACCTGTATCTTCTCGTAGCGTTTCTCGTACTGGCCGCCCGTGTGGATGAAGGTCATCGTCTTCTCGCCGAGGAGCAGGCCCAGGAATGACGCATAGTCCGGGCTGGCCGCCATCTTGCTGGAGTCTATGATGATGCAGTGGGATGCCGACATGGCCTTGTGGACATCCTTGGTCAGGGACTCGATCTTGGAGTCCTGGGACAGGAATACCTCCACGTACTCGGCGTTCTTTGAGTCAAGGAAGTTCTCTACCAGGGAGAGGTTCTTGTCCAGCATGTCAGGGGCGACTATCATCCACTTCATACGAATAATTATAACGCAAGGGAAAAAGTAAAACAAGAAGAATCGTCCTGTTTCTTTTCTGTTTCTCTCTGTACTGTACATTTTCCTTGTTTTTTGCTAGACTATGGCTTCAGTATGCCGTTGAATCCATCTATACATAAAGTCATGGTCATCGGGTCGGGGCCGATCGTCATCGGTCAGGCCGCAGAATTTGACTATGCCGGAAGCCAGGCCTGCAAAGCCTTGAAGGAGCAGGGGCTTGAGGTTGTCCTAGTGAACTCCAACCCTGCCACCCTTATGACCGACCATTCCATGGCGGGACACATCTACATAGAGCCGCTCATCCCCGAGACGATAGAGCGGATAATCGAAAAAGAGAAACCGGACTCCATCCTTTCCTCCCTGGGCGGGCAGACCGGGCTGACGCTCTGCATGGAGCTCGCAAAGTCGGGCTTCCTGGAAAGCCACAACGTCCGCCTTCTCGGGGCCAAGCCCGAGACGATCGACAAGGCCGAGGACAGGCAGCTGTTCAAGGACACGATGGAAGCCATCGGCGAGCCCTGCATACCGAGCAAGGTCGTCACGAGCCTGGAGGACGCGCTCGCCTACGCTGACGGCGAGATAGGCTACCCCGTCATCGTCCGCCCCGCATTCACGCTCGGCGGCACGGGAGGCGGCATAGCGGCGAGCCACGCCGAGCTTGAGGAGATAGCGCAGAACGGCCTGCACCGCTCCCCGATCCACCAGATTCTGGTGGAAAAGTGCGTCTCGGGCTGGAAGGAGATAGAGTTTGAGGTCATGCGCGACCATGCGGGCAACGTTCTGACAGTCTGCTCCATGGAGAACTTCGACCCGGTCGGCGTTCACACCGGGGACTCGATCGTCATCGCGCCAGCCGTCACGCTGAGCGACAAGGAGTACCAGATGCTCCGCTCGGCGGCGCTGAACATCATCAGCTCGCTGGGCATGGAGGGGGGCTGCAACTGCCAGTTCGCCCTGAACCCGGACAGCTTTGAGTACGCGGTCATAGAGGTGAACCCCCGCGTCTCCCGCTCGTCCGCCCTCGCTTCCAAGGCGACCGGATACCCGATAGCGAAGGTCGCCGCCCTCATCGCGATCGGATACAACCTGGACGAGATTCCCAATTTCGTCACCCAGAAGACGGCGGCATGCTTTGAGCCGGTCCTGGACTACGTGGTCGTCAAGATGCCCAAGTTCCCCTTCGACAAGTTCGTCTATGCCAAGCGGACGCTCGGCACCCAGATGAAGGCGACAGGCGAGGTCATGGGCATAGGCTCGACTCTCACAGAGAGCTTCCTCAAATCTATAAGGTCGCTCGAGACAGGCGTTTGCCATCTGCATCTTGCCAAGTTCGATGACATGAGCAGAGATGGCCTGATGGAATACATCTCTGAGTTCAGAGACGACAATATGTATGCTGTCGCAGAACTCTTGAGACGCGGGATAAGCGTGGATGAGATCCACAAGGCCACGATGATCACCGAGGTCTTCCTCGAGGCCTTCAAGACAATAATCGAGATGGAGCAGATCCTTAAAGAGAGGGTCAATGATGTGAAGACTCTGAAGGCCGCGAAGATC
>JAFSSU010000333.1 GCA_017450845.1 Treponema sp. | reverse complement strand
GTGTTGTAACGACACAATAAGGCGGGAATATGTCGGAAAGGAACAGGTTCATCGATGTGCTGAAGGGGTTTTGCATTGTCGCTGTCGTATTCACTCATGCAGGATGGAGCGAGGAACAGCGTCTCAAATTACTGTTCCCGTTCTGGATTGACATGGCGGTTCCCTTCTTCATGCTCGTGTCGGGCTATGTTTATGTCAGGTCTTTTCAGGCGAAGGGGGTTGAGGGGCTGGACTCCGCCTATAACAAACGTTACCTGCTCAAGAATTCCATCCGATACACGTTGCCGTTCTTTGTGGCGTACATGCTGGAACTGGCATGGCGGTTTCTGACGGAGAAGCCTTCAGGTCTGAAGGAAGTAAAAGATTTCTGCATATCGGCTATCCTTGACTTCCTTCAGGGCGGATACGGGCCGGGGAGCTATTACTACCCGGAGATGATTCAGATAATGCTGCTTTTCCCCGTAATCTATGTCCTTGTAAGGAAATTTGCTTTCAAGGGTGTCATGATTGTCACCGCCGCCACATTATTCTTTGAGCTTCTGAAAATCTCGTTCGGGGTACAGGAAGTAACCTACAGGCTCCTGCTCTTCAGGTATTTCATGCTGCTTGCCTTCGGGGCATATTTCGCCTGCACCAGGATGAACTGGAGGATGTGGGGCTTTTCCGCAATGGGTCTTGCTTTTATACTCTTGTTCCGTTATACGGGCTACAAGCCGAAGATTCTCTTCTGGTGGACAGGGACCTCAATGCTGCCTGTTCTGTTCATCGTCCCGGTCTTCGGATTTCTCGTGGAAAAGAAGTTGTCGTTGCCTCCCATGGAAGAGATTGGCCGGGCATCCTACAACATCTTTCTTACGCAGCTGGTATATTTCAGCAGCATATCCGGAATCATCGCTGGCAAACTGAAGCACGACGTATGGTCCTGTGCCCTCGTGGGCATCGCGATATGCGTGCCGGTGGGAATCGTGTTCTACGAGATGGAACACCGGATTACCCGCAGGCTGACGGATTTGATTCTGGAGAAACGCCCGTAATCGAGTTCGCCCCCGCTCTCCGCTGCGATGGCGCAGGTGCACCAGGCTCACGGACGCAGGGCTTTTTCGTCCAGCAGCAGCCGGAAGAGGCCCATGAAGGTGATGCCGTGCTCGTCGGTGTAGCTTTCTATGTCGCTCCCGACGACGACGATTTTCCTGAAGGAATCGTCTATCCTGAGCAGGGACGCAAGCTCCTGCTCCTTCTTTTCCTCCGAGTCCAGGGCATAGGCCGACTGGATGTAGAACTTGTCAATCCCGTTGGTCGCGATGAAATCGACTTCCCGCTGGACGAACTGCTGCCTGCCGTCCCGCATCTCGCGTGACTCCACCAGCCCCACATCAACGAGGTAGTCGCGCGAGCGCAGTTCGTTGTAGATGATGTTTTCCATTATATGCGTTATTTCCTGCTGGCAGAAGTTCAGCCTCGCGTTCCTGAGCCCCACGTCCACCGCATAGTACTTGCTGATTGCCTCGAAGTACTTCTTTCCCTTGATGTTGTAGCGTCTCGCCCCCTCGAACAGGAAGGAGCTTTCCAGATATGAGATGTAGCTGGCCCCGGTTCCGTCGTTTATCCTGATTTTCTGGACGGACTGCAGGGTGTTCCTGAGCTTCGCGGGGTTGACGAGCGAGCCGACGGAAGAGCAGAGGGCATCGACCATGGACTCGAGTGCGGTCTTGTTGCGGACGTTGTTGCACTCAACCACGTCGTCTATGTATGTCTTGTTCCACAGCCGCTGCAGGTAGCGGGCCTTCTGTTCCGGCGTTCCCAGGCGGAGCAGGCGGGGCATGCCGCCGTAGGTGTAGTACTCCTTCCACAGGTCAGCCGTGTCCTCCTCCCTGCCCTGGCAGAACTCCGAGAACGAGAGCGGGTACACGCGTACTTCGTCTCCCCGCACGCCCTGCGAGAGCAGGTATGACCTGAACACTTTCTTGAGGAGCCATGACTTGCCGCAGCTCCGGGGGCCGGTGATGATTTTCACTTCCCCGTTGTGCATGCGGTCAAGGAGCTTCTTGAGATAGATGTTCCGTTCCAGAAATTCCTGTACGGGAGGCCTCCTGTTCGCCGTTTACTGCAAGTTGCAGTGTTTGGCGAATAGAAGTGTGCCGCTAATCGTCCTTTGCTGCAAGGTATGGTGTCCGGCGGACAGGAGCTATACTTTTGTCAGATTGTCAATGGCCTCTTTGAGTAGCTCTATGGTCTTGGAGTGATCGGTCTTTCCGACCGTGCTTTTCCCGGTCACGAGGTATTCGACGGAACTGCTGACCGCATCTGCGATTCGTACGGCCTGCTCGGCATTGGGAAG
>JAFSSU010000332.1 GCA_017450845.1 Treponema sp. | reverse complement strand
TGAGGCCGCCTCATCGCCCTGAGGATTCCGTCGCTGCCCGACTGTATGCTCAGGTGAAAGAAGGGCTGCACGCGGGGATGGGCAAGGACGGCGCAAAGTTTCTCGTCAATGCTCTCTGGGTAGAAGCTTGAGACGCGGAAAAAAATTCTCTCCGTACCCGCAAGCAGGTTCTCCAAGAGAAGGGCGAAGCCTCCTGCCCTGCCCTGCCCGTCCGTTCCCCGCCACTGGCTCAGGTTCACGCCGGTGAGCACGGCCTCGTTAATCCCTGCCCGCTCCAGCTCCTGAGCGCGCCGGACGGCCTCACCGAGCGGCAGGGAGACCGACGCCCCCCTCGCAATGTGTATGCGGCAGTAGGAGCACTCGCAGTCGCATCCGTCCTGCACCTTCAGGCTTGCCCTGCTGTGCTTCTGGAAGACGCTCGTATAGAGGGTAAAGGCATTTGCGGGGGGAAGCTTCCGTTTTTTTGAAAGAACTGCCGGGGCTGACCGGGAAACGGCAGCCGCAATGAATGAGTCAAGGGCTTCGTGAGTAAAACGCCCCTCCCCGGGGGAAAGGTCCGCCCCCTTCGCCATCCCGGCGGGGAGCAGGGACAGGATGAACTTTCCCGTACCGGGGATGACCGAAATCCGCTCCGGGCAGACAGACCTTATGGCATCGGAATCAACTGCCGCCCAGCATCCCGTCACGACGACAAGGGCGGCCGGAAAGCGGTCGAGCATAAGGCGGATAAGGCGGCGGGCCTTCTGTTCCGCCTTGCCGGTCACCGTACAGGTATTCAGCACGGCAAGGATAACATCCGCTGATACCGGGGTCATGGCCGTAAGGCAGTCCATCTCCGTGGAGAATCCTGCTTTGGAGAAAAAACGGGCCGCCCCCTCACTCTCATCGTGGTTCAGGCGGCAGCCCAGCGTCTCAAAGTGTATTTTACCTGTCACAGGTGTTTCTGGCAGCGTTCCTTTCCGCTCTTGGCGTCCGTCATGTTCCCGTTCAGGGCAAGGGCCTTGTCGTATGCCTCTATCGCCGAGCTGTACTCCTTGCACATCTCGCGGGCATAGCCGAGCCTGGTCCAGTAGTCGGCCCGTTCGGGCTTGTTCCTGACGGCAGTCGTCAGCGCGATGTCCGCATGCTGGAACTTGGACTGCTTGATGTAAATCTCGCCCATATAATAATAGGAAAGGACGTAATCGCTCTCGCTCTCACGGGCGTTGGACACGTATTTCTGGAAATATGTGAGGGCGGCATCGTTCTTGCCGAGGTAATACTCGGCCTCGCCCAACGCCTCTATAATCCGTATATCGTAGGAGTTCTGCTTGCGGGCCTGAAGCCCCCGCTCCTCCGCCTGAAGGTAACGCTTCTGCCTGAGCAGGGACCAGATAAGGACGCTGTATGCGTCCATGTTGGCAGGATTCGCCTTTATCTCCTGCTCGCAAATCAAAATAGCGGCATCGTACTGCCGGTTCCTGTACAGCTGCAGGGCATCCCTCTGCGCAGTGGACTGGGAGAAAGCGGAAATGGACAGCCCGCCCATCAGCAGGGCCGCAAAGCACAATCTCCTCACAAAAACAAAGCTACGTCGCAGCATAAAAGCCCTCCCCATCTCACAGCCCCTCTTCAGCCGTCGCGGAAGAGGGAAGCCCAGGCTCCCCGGACTGCATGTTCACGTCCTCCAGCATCGTGCACTTGCCGGAGAAAACCGCCCCGCTCTCAAGGACAACCTTGCGGGAAGAGATGTCACCCCTGACGGAGCCCGAGGACGTGATGTAAATCAGCTGGGCGGCATCGATGTCGCCGACGACCTTGCCGCGCACGTAGACCCGGCTGGACACGATGTCGGCCTCAACGACGGCCTCTGTGTCAATCAGAAGATCGCTCGCCGACTTAATGCGGCCCGAGACCCTTCCCTTTATGAAAAATGGCTTGTCGAAGCTGATATTCCCCTTGAAGGTTATGTCCGAAGCGAGGACCGTATCAAAGTCCTCCTCGTCCGTATCAAACTTGTCCAGAGCCTTTCCATTTATATCAATAGCCATTTGTCCACATTGTAACGATTAACAGTTCCCTCGTCAATTCCTCGGAGGATTCCCCGAGCTGCGCAACGAACTCAGGCGCACTTCATAAAAACTCTTTTCTGTGTTTTTTCACGGCGATACTTGACAAAAAAACGCATAATTTGCAAAATACTGCAAAGGAAGTAAAGTATGAACGATGATGATATATTGACGATAGATGAAGTTGCCAAGTACCTTCGCGTAAGCGAGCGGACAGTATACGAATGGGCCCAGAAAGGGGACATACCGAGCGGCAAGATAGGGACGGTATGGAGGTTCAAGAAGACCGAGATCGAGAAATGGGTCAACGACAAGCTTTCATCCCCGCAGACCGTAAAAAACGTTGATATCTCCGTACAGATAAAGAATATCATCTCCCCGGAAAGGATTGTCTTCATGAGCCATCCGACAAGGAACGACTCGCTGATAGAGCTGTCGGAGAACCTTGCCACTGCCCCGCAGGTCAAGGACGCGAGGGAACTCAAGAAGGAGATACTCAAGCGGGAGGAGCTGATGTCCACGGCAATCGGAAGGGGCATAGCAATTCCCCATGTCCGCCTGGCCTCCGTCACCGACCTCGTTATGTCAGTAGGCATCTCCACTGTCGATGTCATTGACTTCAACCCCATAGACGACGTGCCGGTCCGCCTGATGTTCATGATTGCCGCCGCCTACAACCAGCACAGCTACTACCTGCAGACGCTCTCCTATTTCAGCTCCAAGCTCCGCAGCAACGAGCTGCACGATGCCCTGCTCGCGGCAAGCAGCCCAGAAGAGGCCTACAGGCTCCTCATAAAATAGGAAAAAAACCGTAAGAAGCATAAAAAAGGCATCCCGAGGGAAATCCCAGAGGATGCCTTTCCTATTATGTACGGGCTGATTCAGGCCTAGCGCTTGTTCACCCTGTCCTTCAGGGCCTTTCCGGCCTTGAACTTGACGTTCTTGGAAGCCGGAATCTTTATCTCCTCGCCCGTCTTGGGGTTGCGGCCGGTGCGTGCGACCCTCTTGCCGACATCAAAGGTTCCGAACCCTATGAGCTGCACGGGCTTTCCCTTGCCAAGCTCCTTTGAAACGTTCTCAATGAAAGACTTCACGGCTGCCTCAGCATCCTTCTTTGTAAGCCCCGTGTCCTTTGCTATGGCCTCTACCAGCTCAATTTTACTCATCTCAATACTTCTCCAAATAGCATGATATATGAATTTCCCGAAGGAACAGAATCATTATAGTATAAGGGCCATTAAATTTCCAGTGTTTTTTGTAGCAAACAGCTCTTTTTTTATGGGCTCCCGCCCGCAGGCTGTGACAAGCAGGTCCGTTCGTGATATACTGGGCACATGGACTACAATCTCGCATCCGTCCCCTCGCTGATCTCACATATACACACGCTGTCGGCCGAGTTCACGGGCAGGAGGCTGGCGGAGAAAGGCAACTTCGTCTCCTCCCACGGATTCATCCTCTACCTGCTCTCCCAGAGGGGCAGGATGAAGATGGGCGAGGTGGCCCAGGTCATAAACCGGAACAAATCCACGACGACGGTCCTCATAAAGAAGCTCCGGGACGAAGGGCTCATAAAGGAAGAGGCCGACGAGAGCGACAGCCGGATGAAGTACGTGTCGCTGACCGACAAAGGAAAGGAATACAACACGCTGACTTCCGCCATATCACGTGAGCTGCTTGAGACATACTACAAGGGCTTCTCCCCGGACGAGAAAGATGAGCTTCTCCGCCTTCTGGTCAAGCTGAACGGGAACATCGACGCTACAGACTCAAAAAAGTGAATAGTTCGACATAAAACTATTGACAATAATTTGATATCGAACTATAGTCTCGCAAGAGGTTAAACAACTATGAAATTGCTAAAAAAATGTGTCGTGCTCTCCCTGCTGGCAAGTCCCGTCCTCTTCCTTTCTTGCGGAGGAAGCAAGAGCAGCAAGGCCGCGTCGGTCGCGGTATTCATCCCCGGCATCATGGCGGACTCCCCCACCTACGCCCACGTCGCGGAAGGCGTTCAGGAGGCCATAGACGAATTCAATGCCAAGGCGGCATCCGATGCGGACAAGGCGGACGTATACATCATGGAGGCCGGGACGAACCAGGCCGAGTGGCCCGGCAAGCTGACATCGCTCGCGGCTACGGGGACCTATGACCTTATCATCTCGTCCAACCCCTCCATGCCGGAGATTGCGACGCCCATCGCCAAGCAGTTCCCCAAGCAGAAGTTCATCTTCCTGGATGCGGCCCTGGAAGGCAACGAGCAGATATACACGGTCAGCTACAACCAGCGTGGCCAGGCCTATATCTCGGGCTACATGGCAGGGCTCTCTTCCCTGAGCCACAAGGTCGCCCTCGTTGCGGCTCAGGAGTACCCGATAATGAACAACATCCTGCACCCCTACTTCGCCAAGGGGGCCGCGGACGCGTACAGCGGGACGACGTGCGAGTTCAGGGTCGTCGGCAACTGGTACGACGCATCCAAGGGAGCGGAGATAACGAACGCGCTCTGCGACGCGGGAACCGACATCATCCTCCCCATCTGCGGAGGGGCCTCGCAGGGAGTCATCTCCGCGGCTGGCGAGCGGGGAATCCACATTGTCTGGTTCGACGAGAACGGGTTCAAGAAAGCGCCCGGCACGATTATCTCCTGCTGCATGACCAAGCAGGCCAAGGCCGCCAAGGAGACGACCCTGCAGTACCTGGCGGGCGAGACCCCCTGGGGAACGGTCCGGGAAGTCGGATTCAAGGAAGGATACGCGGAATTCTTTGACAGCGACGAGAATTACATCAAGAACGTCAGCGAGGACATCCGGAACAAGATGAAGAATCTTACTGACGGACTCCGCAGCGGAAAAGTGAGCCTGCCCGACTCATTGAACTAATGGACATAGAGACCATATCGCTGACAAAAAAATACCCCCTCAAAACCGCGCTCCACGGCGTGAGCGTGCAGCTGAAAGGGGGAAAGATACATGCGCTTGTCGGAGAGAACGGGGCGGGCAAGTCCACGCTCGCGAACATGCTCGCGGGGGGCCTGGTCCCGACAGCGGGAAAAATCCTTCTTGACGGAAGGGAGATGGCTTTCTCATCCGCAGCCGACGCGCTCGCAGAGGGGATAGTGCTGGTCCGGCAGCGCCCCCTCCTCTCTGAATCCCTGAGCGCATGGGAGAACATCATCCTCAAGACAGGAGGGGACAGCACGCGGAGGAGTTTCTTCCTGCGGCCACCGTCAAACGAGCTGCTCAGGCTCAAGGACTTCTGGTGCCCGCATCTCGCGCTGAAGACGAAAGTCTGCGACCTGGGCGGGAACATGCGCTTCTACATCTCTCTGATAGGATCGCTCATGAGGAAACCTTCCTGCCTTATCCTAGACGAACCTTCCGCCTTCCTTTCTGCCGTAGAGCGGAAGTCCCTGTACGCAAAGCTCAGGGAATACGCCGTAGGCGGGATGAACGTCATCGTCATAACCCACTCCTACTCCGAGGCCGTCAGTTACCCGGACACGGTTTCACTGCTCAAGGACGGTGAGCTTGTCAGGCAGTTCAAGAGCAGGGAGGAATACAAGGAATACTGCCAGAGCAATTCCGGCATACACGGCACGGCAAATGACGGAGGCCAGGCCCTCCCCACGCAGAACCGGCCCGCCCCCGGCGAAGACACGCCCTGCCTACAGCTTTGTGGCGCGGGCGTGAAGTCCAGGAACAAGCCGGCCCTGCTCGACGCGACGATTGAGGCGCGCTACGGGGAAATCACCGCCGTCACCGGAGTCAAGGAAGCGGCGATGGAGACGCTGGAGGATCTGCTGACGGGCCTTGAGGACGGAAAAGAAAGCGGAAGACTCATTTTCACCGACAGGCAAGGAAGGAGAACGGAGGAGAATCTTTCCAAACGGAGGCTTTCCGCGGCCTTCATACGGCAGCACGGCGGGGCCATAGTCCCCTCGGACAAAAACTTCCGGGCCTCCAATCCCGCGCTGACAGTCCTTCAGATGCTGAGCGTATATGCGACAAGCGAGAAGGACAAGGAAAAGCTCGCCCGCCCGCTCGTAGATGAAGCAGGCATTACGATTGGACTCAGCGAGAAATGCTCCGCCCTCAGCGGGGGCATGCTGCAGCGTCTCATCCTGGCACGAGAGCTTTCCACCAACCCGGACTTCCTCATCCTCTGCAATCCAATGCACGGGCTTGACATAGCCTTCCAGGGAAAGCTTTGCAGGAAGCTGGAGACGCTCGCCTCGAAGGGCAAGGCCATACTGCTTCTCGGGGCGGAGGACTTTCCCCTCTCGCGCTGTTCCCGCGTCTACGGGCTTGAGGGAGGAATCAGCTCTCTGCTGTTTGCGGCGGATTCCAAGGAGCCTGTATGAAACGGCAGGCCGGTATGCAGATGACCCGGGCGGCAGCGACGCTCCTCCTCGCGCTGACCGCATGCTGCGCCCTCATAGTCATATTCGGAAAAACTCCGCTGGCGGCACTGCAGAGCCTATTCTTGGGGAGCTTCACGTCCGCCTACAACTTCGGCAGCATGCTCAGCACGGCAAGCTTCCTCATGCTGGCGGGAACAGGTTCCGCCATATCGATAAAGAGCGGGAACATGAACCTGGGCGGCGAAGGACAGGTATACCTGGGAGGCTTCACCGCCTGTCTTGCCCTGAACGCCCTCAGGCTTCCGGCGGTCCTCGCCATTCCCATAGCCTTGCTACTGTCAGCCGCCTCAGGCGCGGCAATGGCAGAAGTATCCGCATTTCTCAAGGAAAAGAGGGCGGCGAGGCCACTTTTGACCAGCTTCCTTGTCTCCGCCGCCGCAATTCCGGTCATCGACGGACTCATCACGTCGAACGGCTCGGCAAGCGCGACGAACCTGCTCGCCCTCCCCTACATCGAGGAAAAATACCGGTTGCCCCAGATACTCCCCCCATCACCCCTGTCACTGTCTTTCTTCGCCGCCATCGCAGTCTGCCTGGTCGCATGGCATGTCATGTTCAGGAGCAGTTACGGTTCCCGGATGCAGATATGGGGTACCGCCCCGACCTTCGCCCGATTCGCAGGATACAGCCCGGCAGCCAACTCATACAGTGCCCTCGCCATCTCCGGCGCGCTCCACGCCATGACAGGCTTCTTCGCGGTCGTCGGCAGCTACTACACCTGCCACAAAGGTTTTTACATGAACATGGGCTGGAATGCGCTCAACGTCGCCCTCATCTCCGGCTCAAACCCGCTTTCCGCCATACCCGTGTCCCTGCTCCTCGCATGGATATTCACGTCGGCCTCCCGCGTGTCTCTGACGCAGGGCTTCGGCTTTGACATAGCGGGAATCGTGCAGGGGATAATCCTCTTCTCCGTCTCCCTGACATACATCAAGAGAGTCAAAAGCAGTAAGAACGCTTTCACGGGAGGCAGGAAATGAACGTCGCCATCTCAATCGTGAACATCGCCGCCCCCCTCCTCGTCGTCACTCTCGGAGCCCTGATAAGCGAATACGCCGGGCGGATGGCGATGTTTTTGGAATACATGATAAACCTTGGGGCCTTTCTCTGCTACGCGCTGACGGTCGCGACAGGAAACGCCGTCCTTGCGGTGATTCTCACGCTCAGCATCTGCATGCTGCTCGTGCTCGCCCTGGAAAAGACAGCATCCCGCTTCAACGCGAACATGTTCCTTGTCTCGCTCGCAATGAACATGCTCTTCGGGGCTGGGGTATCCCTGCTTTCCTCCATGTTTTTCGGCACGAGGGGAGTATTGTACGGTCCCGCCTTCAAGTTTGACCCGGCGGCGGCAAGGACAGTGACTAGCATAGCCTGCTATGCCCTATCCCTGCTGCAAGTCGCCTTCCTGCTTTTGACCCGGCCCGGGCTAACGCTCAGGATTACCGGAAGCGACGCGGACATGCTGGAAGCGCAGGGAATCCGCACGCCACGTTACAGGAGCCTCGCCTGGCTCATCGCCGCGGCGGACGGGGCTTTCTGCGGCTGCGTCCTAGCCCTCCGCCTCTCGTCATTCGTGCCGGGAGTCTCGAGCGGCAGGGGCTGGACCGCGCTCGCGGCTGTCTTCCTCGCACGGAAAAACACCGCGGCCCTCATACCGGCAGTGTTCGTCTTTGCCCTCGCGGAATGGCTCGCATCCAACATCCAGAACTACGAAGCATTCCGCTCCGTTCCCTCCTCTGTCCTGCTCGCCCTCCCCTACCTGCTCTCGCTCGCCCTCATCGCCCTGATTCCGGGAAAGGAACGCTGAACAGGCTTCCTTGGTACAGGTAAGCCATCTCCGCAATTTCTTCACTCGTCCTGAACGTATAGCCCGTTGTAGGCGGCCTCGTCCGGCATGGGAGGGGAGGCTGGAGTTGTCAGCCCTGTGGTGGGGAGATTACCTTCAGAAGCTTTTCCTGCACAAAGAGCCGCCATCAGGATTTGATACCATGCCCGCTACAGGAGGGTCGCAAGCCTGTCCCGCTCGGACGGCTCTATCTTGAGCGCGTCCATGACCTGCGCGAACGTCAGGTTCATGTTCCACATCATGAGCCTGATGGTCTCGACGCGACCCTCGTCACGGCCCTTCTCCTCGCCAAGTCTCATTCCCTTCTCCTCTCCGAGCTTCATCCCTTTCTCCTCGCCAAGTCTCATTCCCTCAGCAAGAGACTCCTCCCTCTGGGCCGCAACGTCGTCCGCATAGTTGTATTCCATCGTAAGCATATTCACCACCTCCGCTGATTTCCTCTCAAGATATCCGGGCAAAATGCCCCGCCGCATTGCCTCTTTCACCGCCCATGTGAGCGGCTCCTCCTGTCCCCTTCCCTCCGCCTCCCGCACCAGTGCGATCAGCGCGGAGTAATGCCCCAGCACCTCGCACTTCCCCAGCAGGGCATCCCCCTTGCCGGGGTTGATGTTGTACACCTTGACCACGAGCTCCAGCGGGGCCCCGGAGGGATTTCCCCCGTCAGGCTCCAGGAACGCCTCCGACAGCCTCATCTCGCCCTCCGCCGGGCAGTCGTCCCTGCCGTTGTACATGACGTAGAACTCCGGCATCGGCACCCTCACGATTCCCCGGTAG
>JAFSSU010000331.1 GCA_017450845.1 Treponema sp. | reverse complement strand
GGCGAACACGGCGGGGCCATATTTTTCCGCTTTTGCCGCCGCAACGCCGGGGATGGCGGCGAGGGTGGCCGTGTCCTTCGGACACTTCTTTACGATGGCGGCAAGCTGCTCGTCCGTAAACACGACGAAAGGCGGCATGTTGTCCTTCTGGGCAAGCTCCTTACGCATCTCGCGCAGGCGGGAGAACACGGCGAATTCCTCTGCGGGCAGCACTTTCATGTAGTCCACCTTGCCGGGCCGGGACGCAGGGGCCGTGCCGTTCTCCGGGGGCAGGAACTCAACGAGGATGCACCAGGCCGGGGTCTCGCCCTGCACGAACTCGTGGCGGACGGAGACGATGCGGTGGCCGCGCAGGAACAGGTTCAGTGCCTCCTCCGACTGCTCGTTCCCGCTCGCCGGGATCATGAAGCTCTTGAACTGCATGGAAGCCTCCAGAATAAGACCGGCACGGCGAAACGTTCGGCAGGACTTCGCACCGCAGGCACAAGCCCCCTACAAGCACCGCCGTGCCATATATGTTTGCGGGATGCGGCTGCCGGGAGGCAGGCCTTCCCACGCGATGTCTTCCGGTTCACCCAAATGGTCTGCGCCAGAGCGTGAGCTGCGCGGAGCGGACTAGGCGGAAGCCGTGACGTTTTTTTGCAGTCCGCCGCCAGATTGCCGGACCAGAGCGTGAGCTGCGCGGAGCGGACTAGGCGGAAGCCCAGGTTGTTGTTCCTGTTGTCAGGGCTGTTGCTGTTCCGGTTGGAGACAGCACAGTTCTCCGCGTTGTTGTTCCAGCTGCCGCCGCGGTTGACGCGGTTAGAGCCGTTTTTATCCGTTCCGCCGGAAGGCACCGTCAGCTGCATTATTCCATATTATCCAGCAGCACGTCAACAGAATGTGCGGTCATCGTGATGACGCTGTTGCCGTTTTCCTCGTTCCTGCTGCGGAACTCGCGCTGCACGCCCTGCGGCGAAGTGCTTTTCGCGCCGTCGGGGAGCTCCGCGCCGGACTCGGCGAGCTTTGCCCGCAGCTCCGCCACCGCCACCATGTACAACTGCTCCAGATTGTAGAAAGCCTTGATTTCCGCAAGGTTTTTCTTCATGCGCGCTTCCATGCGCTCCCGCTGCCGCGCGTTGCGGCTGAGCAGGTAGTTCCCCAGGAACGTCAGCAGCACGCCCAGCAGGGCGAACACGCCGCCGATAATTGCTTCCTGCATAATACCCATCCTTCGGGGGAACCGGCACAAAGCCCCTGCGAGCGTAGGGACGCACTGCCGGTTCCCCCGTAAAAAAAATTTTTTCGCAGGGAATGTCCGGCCCGGGCTCGCGGCACTCCGTGCCAGCTCCCCGTGCCTCCATTCCCTGCCCCTTGCTGCCGCCACCATTTGGGTGACGGCGCTTGCGCGCCTACTGCGCGGAGCGGACTAGGCGGAAGCCCAGGTTGTCGAGCCTGAGGCCAGGGCTGTAGCTGAGCCGGTAGGAGACAGCACAGTTCTCCGCGTAGGAGTCCACCTGCCGCCGCGGTGGACGCGGATAGAGCCGTCTTTATCCCAGCACCACTCCCACACGTTGCCTGACATGTCATACAGGCCGTTCGCATTGGCGGCCTTGGTCCCCACCTTCTGCGGGTGCCCGTCGCTGTTCTTGTTATACCAGGCGACGTCGTCAATGTTGTCGCTGCCGGAGTAAGTGTGCCCGTCATCAGCAGCCGCGAGCCACTCCGCCTCGGTCGGGAGCCGCCAGCCGTTCGCCTTCTCGTTGACCTCCACGTCGTAGTCCTGGTAATCCTTGCCACCGGTCCCCCACTTGTCCGCATTCGTGCTTCCCTGCACGCTGTAGCAGGGCTTGAGCCCCTGCCGCTCGCTCAGCAGGTTGCAGAACTTCACCGCGTCGTACCAGCTGACCTTTTCAACGGGCCGGTAGTCGTTGCCCTTGAACTTGGACGGGTTGTTCCCCGCGACAGCCTTGTACAGGCCCTGCGTCACCTCGGTCTTCATCATGTAGACGGAGCCCACCTTGACCACGGAGTCCTTGGACGTGAACTCCTTGTACATCTTGTCCAGGGCCGCCTGCTTCTCGGCGATGTCCTTCTGCAGGCTTTTCATCTTCTTTTTGGCCTTGTCCATCAGAGCGGAGGCTTCTTTCTTGTCGAACGCAGCGGAAATCGCCGTCTGGTAAAGTTCCAATGTGGCGGCTTTTTCGCTGTCGCTCAGCATCGCATACAAAGCCAGATACTCATCAAGATCCGCTTCCGT
>JAFSSU010000330.1 GCA_017450845.1 Treponema sp. | reverse complement strand
GCCCGCTTCTATGGAAAGCTCCTCTTCCCGGCGTATGTTCTCGTTCTTCTGGTCCACATGGAACTGGAGACGGTAAAACTCTGTGGGAAGGTCTTTCAGGAAAATCTGCTGGGGTTCACCGTTCGGCACTTCCAAATCGTATATGAGGAACTCCGTAAAGTTGCAGACGACAATCCAGCGGGGCTTCTCGCTCGCTTTCATCTCACCGACATAACGCTTGGCCTGCTGGAAGGGACTGAGCACCGCCCCGTCGGACTGTCTGTAAGCCTTGTGCAGGTCTATGTCCGCCCCTTTCTGTTCGATTAGGACTTTCGTGCTTGGGATGTATGCGTCGATGTAGCTGGTATGAGTCAGATGGACAGGCTTCTCGAATTCGATGTATGAGGCAGGGTCAGGTATACCGAGTACATTTCCCAAGAGCTGAATCCAGAAACGCTGGCACTCCTGCTTCTCATTGCCCTTGTCCGCCCATCGTTCCGAGAATTCCTTAGCTACCTTTGTTTGTTCCGCCTGCATCATAGGGCCATTATAACAGCTTCCCGGCTGAATGGAAAGCCCGCCGCCCTAGGCTTGCGCGTCCCGCAGCCGCTCCGGCAGGACGCGGGCAAAAAAATCCCGCGCGGCATCAATCTGGCATCGGACGCTCTCCTCGTCAAGGGCCAGCCCCTCCGTCTTTGAGTCCCACCGCTCAAGCTCGCAGGGTATGCGGAAAAGGGAGGCAAGGATCGCGGCATGCATCCTGTATGACAGGACGGACCCGCACCCCGAGACGATTTCCCTCAGGTCCCTGGTGCTCATGGGGCGTTCCGCAAGGCGGACGGTCTTCCCGGGGAATTTCCTCCCGATTATCCCCCTGAGCTTCCTCGCGAAACGGTAATCCTCCGGGTTCCCGTTGCAGAACAAGAGGATTCTATCTTTTGTGGAAATCTTTCCGAGGATCCGCCCTGTCATGAATGTTTCCGCCTCCCTCACGGAGCGGAAGGCTTTTTCCTTCCCGTAATACGATACAGTCTGGGGGGATGCGACGCAGACCCCGAAAAAGCTGCCGCTGGCATGCCGTTCCTGATAGCCCAGGGCGAACGCGGCATCGGGGAAACACTCTCCTTCCCTTCTGATGCCGTTTTCTTTCAGTACGGCCAGGGACGCGGAATCCCTGAAAGCCGAAAAGACGTTCAGCGGGCTCTCAAAAAGCCTCCTGAACACCGAGCGGCTGTATGCCCCCCAGCTTCCAGAGGCCCCGCACCCTATGACGCAGAACACTTTCCCTTGGCGTTCGATCGCGGACAGCAGGCGGTCAAGCGCGGAGGCCATATATCCGTCGTTGTCGCGGAAGAACTGCCCCCCGCCGATGACAACCAGATCACAGTCCCTGACGGCAGCGGAATAGAACGAGGGATGCAGTAGGCATTTGACCGAAAAGAACACCCTCACGATGCGGCGGCGCAGAGCGGGAAGAAGGCGCGGGAACAGGAGGGAGGAGAGCAGCCTGCGGAAAACATACGCGGCAGTCCCGGAAGGGCCGTTAGCAAGGATGTCATGGCTTTTCACGCCGTACTCTTCCCCGAGCCGGGATTCCATGGCCTCGGCTATGAGCTTGTCCCCGCAGTTGCTGGAATTCACAAGGTTAAAGACAGCGATTGTATGCACAGGACGCCCCCACGGAACAGGCAAAAAAAGACCCGGCTGAAAAGCCGGGTTTCGGAGTGGAGATGACCGGACTTGAACCGGTTACCTCTTGCATGCCATGCAAGCGCTCTAGCCAGATGAGCTACACCCCCGTAAAAGATGATTCATCTTAGCAGAAAGGAGCCTCAGCGTCAAGTGCCGCGGGCAGAAAATCACAAAAAAAATGTCGTTTTTTACATCGGTGTGCGGGGCAGGAAGCCCGGGGCACGGCCTACTGGATTATCGCGATGAACGCGTCGATGAACGCGTCCACCTTGTCCAGGCCCTTCCCCTCGGCGGGGAGGGAGAACAGCTCGCCCTCCCCGGATGCGGGGCTGGAGGCGACCAGCTGCTTGCGGTCCAGGAGGTAGTTCTCCAGCATGTTCGTCATGCCGGAGCAGAACCACTGGCTCGCGTGGAGCACCGCGTCGTCCGTGAGCTGGAGCTTGCCGAAGGAGACCAGCGAGCGCAGGACGGACTGGGTGTCGGCAAGAATTTTCGCATCCTGCCGGGCGGTAATTTGGGCGGCCTCCTTGCTGAAGTATTTCTGGCTCGCGACGAAGGTGTAAATCTGGAAGAGGGGCGACTTCTCGTGCATCTTGAAGTAGCGGTTGACGATTCCCTTGAACACGACCGGCGCGGGGTACTTCCTGGTGACGGAATCGATGTCCTTGGGCGTGAACGTTATGGCCCCGATGTACTCGGCGCAGGAGTCGAAGGTCTGCTTGACGATGTCCTCCCGGCTCTCGAAGTGGTTGTAGAGGGAGGCTTTCTTTATGCCGATTTTGTCCGCTATGTCCTTGAGGCTGGTCTCGCCCGCCGAGCGCATGAAGGCTTCGTCCAGAAATGCCCGTATAATGTCGTCCTTAGAAACCTTCACACCCATCCAGCAGCTCCTCTACGCTCTTCCGATACTAAGCTTCTATTTTATCCTAAGAACGCCTCGTTGTAAAGGTCTGGGGAAAGGGTTATGCCCCTCCCCGTCACTTCGCTCCCTGCCGCTTGAGCTCCTCGTAGGAATCAAAGACAAAGGCCGTGTAGCGGTCGGACTGGTAGAGCACCGTCGCGCCCGCCCGGGACAGGCGGCTTGGCAGGGGCCTGCCCATCTCCCCGCTCTCGAAGGCGCAGAATACCTTGCCCTGCGGGCGTTCGGTGCTATGCCGGACCTCCTGCAACCAGGGGTAGATGTCGTCCACGTCGTCCAGGTCCTGCCCCGGCTTGGTGAAAATCGTGTCGGTCCAGCTGTACATGTCCAGCCTGCCGTCGGAAAGCTCTGTCATCACGTCGGCGTTCCAGTAGGAGGCGTAGCCCGCCTGACAGCCCTGCTCGAGCGCGGCCCTGACGATCAGCCTCCTGTCGGCGTTCAGGTCGGTCTTGTAGAAGTTGTAGCTCGCCGTCCCGCATGTCGTGAACACGACAAAGAAGGCCGCCAGCAGGAATTTGACCAACCTGCTTTTCCTCATGTCCTGCACGGCCTGCAAGATGACGATGAAGAGGATCGGCATGATCGGCAGAATGTAGCCCCCGCTCACCCCCATCGAGGCGAAGCTCGTCACCAAGGCGAAGAAGGCGAGAGCGGTGACGAAGAAGACGCTCAGGGCCTTCTGGGCGAATGAGAACCCATCCTTTTTGAGCACGTGGCGGACGGACAGGACCATGCCCCCGGTCAGCGTGAAGCAGACCCCGTTCCTGAAGAGGGCCTCGGAGATAAGGGGCCTCTCCGTGGTGAGGCCGATGTTGTCCAGGAACCCGTTGACCATGACAAGCAGCTTGTCCAGGCTGAACTTGGTGTATTCCTCGCTCGCCCAGGTCCTGAAGCTGTAGATCCTGCTGAGGATGCCGGCGTTGACCACGTATCCAATTCCGGAGGCCAGGAGAAGCAGGAGGGCACCGATCATCATGTCGCCCTCCCCTCCCCTGCCGCTGTAGGAAAGGAGCCGCTTGCCGCCGGCCCTGCCGCCCGTGCCCGCGCAGAAGAGGAAGAGGGAAGCGATGAAGAAGGGCACGTATAGAAGGAAGAGCATGCGGATTCCCTCGAAGCCGTTCAGCAGGGCGAGCAGGCATATCAGGGCGTAATATATGTAGACCTTGAGACTGCCCTGCTCCTTCATGCAGTAAAGGACCACGCCGACAGTCAGCAGTATCGTCGACGCGTAGCAGGAATACCAGAGCCCGTACATGGACATGTACAGGTACATCTTGGACATCGGCAGCATCAGGCATGAGCAGAGAAGCGAGCAGTAGCGCCAGCTGAGCCCCACCGCACGGGCAACCAGCACGGCGGAGGCGCAGAGGACGACGAGGTGCAGGGCAATCCCCACGACCTTGACGGTGTACCATGACGAAAAGACCCAGAAGAGGGGCGCGAAGATAATCTGCTGGTTCACCACGCGGAGGGCCGTCGAATAGTACATGTCCTTGGTGAAGAGCTTTCCCTGCCGGGACAGGACCTTGGCGATGATGAGCTCGGACGCGGTGTCGGAGTCGGTCAGGTAGCTGCCGTATCTCACGAGCCAGACCATGAAAACGATGAAGAGCCCGAGCGGCACGAGGAAGGTCAGGACCTTGAGCTGGATGGCGAAGGCGCGTTCGTCCGCCCAGATGAAGTCCAGCACGAGCAGGCCCAGGCCGAGGGCGCAGAAGCCAGCCGAGCTCATGAGCTCCCTGTAGCGGTCGGGATGTCCCGGAGCCCTGCCCTTGAGCGAGGAGAGCAGGCCGAGCAGGCCCTCCTGCACCGGCGGGAGAAGCAGGATCAGGCCGGAGAGGGCGGCGAGGGCACAGGCGGCGGCCGCGAGGGGCTTCCAGCGCCTGTACAGAAACCTGAAGGCGGGGCTTTCCGTGAGGGTGTTTTCCATAATCAGTATGTCCTTTCGCTTATGATGTAGCGGGGGCGGCTCTTGGT
>JAFSSU010000329.1 GCA_017450845.1 Treponema sp. | reverse complement strand
CTGCGATTTGCCTTCATCACCGGGGTAACGCGGTTCGACAAGGTGAGCATCTTCTCTGACCTGAACAACCTGCGGGACATATCACTGAGCAGGGAGTACACGGCCATCTGCGGGATAACTCAGGAGGAACTGGAGTCCTGCTTTGGCCCGGAGCTTGAGCGGATGGGCGGGGACAACGGGATGACGGCGGACGAGTGCCTTGCCGAGCTCAAGAAGAACTACGACGGCTACCACTTCTCCGAGGACACAAGGACCGACGTGTACAACCCCTTCAGCCTGCTGAACGCCTTCGCGGACTCAAGCTTCGGCAGCTACTGGTTTGCGACGGGCACGCCCACCTTCCTGACCCGGATGATGCGGGATTCCGATTTTAACTATGCCTCCCTTGAGAACGACATTGAGGTGGGGCGGCGCGCGCTTGAGAACTACCGGCTTACGGCGACCGACCCCCTCCCCATGCTCTACCAGACGGGCTACCTGACCATCAAGGCTTACGACAAGACCTTCAGGAGCTTCACGCTCGGCCTGCCGAACGACGAGGTGAAGTACGGCCTGTATGAGAACCTAGTTCCCCTCTATGCGGGCTATGAGGAGAAGACGAGCAACATCGAGGTGCTGAATTTCATACAGGAGCTCCGCGACGGTAAGGTGGATGACTTCATGGAGCGCATAAACAACATTTTCGCTTCGGCCCCGAAACCCACCAACCAGAAGCAGTACGAGCTCAACTGCCAGGCCTTCGTCTGGCTGATTTTCAAGCTGATGGGCGAGTTCGTCCTCTGCGAGGTGCAGAACGGCAAGGGCAGGAGCGACGCTGTGGTCTGGCAGAAGGACATAATCTATATCTTTGAGTTCAAGATAGACGGGAGCGCGAAAGAGGCTCTGGAGCAGATAGACAGCCGGGACTATCCCATCGCCTACAAGAACGATGGGCGGAGAATCGTCAAGGTGGGCGTGAACTATTCCAGCGCGGAAAAGCAGCTTACCGAGTGGCTTATAGGCTAGGGTCTTCCAGCCTACCGCTTGGACCTGCCAACCTTGTCGTAGTTGCGGACAATCTCGCACTGGTTGGGCGGCATGACCGCATCCCGCTCTCCTTCTACTCCTATGCCGACAAACGGGTCCATCAGGAGGTGGAATAAATCTTGTCAGGGGGCTTGTCGCGGGTAAGTCAGGCGATGAGCTTATAATCGAAACATTGGACGGAGCCGGGAACGGATGTGTCATCGGGGCAGTGACAGGGCTGATTGCGGGAACTACCAAAGCCGCCGTCACTTATACATACGATAAGTACCATTACGTACTTGATGCTGTTAAGGGAACAGGCCGAGCTCCAGACGGTTATGTGGGAGGCAGGTTTTTTCAGAATCGCGAAGGAAGGCTGCCGCAATTCGATTCATTCGGGAAATCCATAACCTACCGTGAATGGGATGTCACCCCCAAAATAGAGGGTGTGAACAGGGGTGCGGAAAGGCTCATAACTGGCTCTGACGGCAGTGCTTGGGGAACTTCAGACCACTACAGGTCTTTTTGGCAGATTGAGTAAACGAGCAGGTGTCGGTTCACGGTAATGTCGACACAGCTAATCAAGATGCTGTCACTGCCGCTTTTTTAGGGGGTATAAGGTAGGAACTGCAATCTCTCCAGGTCGAATCGTAGCGGTTGATGACAAACATGCTTGCACAAAGCAAAAACAGGACAGATATTGCAGAGAATCTCTTTTTCATCTCAAAGGCTCTTACACATGCCTTGTAATGCTCTGCAAGATTTTGTGCAAGGACTTGCAAGTTTGGCAACGCACTGAAAACGGCCCGCGGGAACCCCGGCCTGTCCAAGGACGAGCGCAAGGAAGTCCCTTGGGAGGACCTGATTGCGAACGACAAGAAGCTGCTCGGTCCCCGTCACTGGAAGTCCTTCCTCTTCCCCTGGAAGGAGTAGTTTTATAAGCTTTTCTGAATGTCACACGCGTCCGGGTGACAACTCTCATGCGTCCGGGTGGCAATTCTCACGCGTCCGGGTGAAAACTCTCACGCGTCCGGGTGAAAACTCTCACGCGTCCAGGTGAAAACTCTCAACCGGGCGCGTGAAAGTTCCCGATAAGGCGGTTGGATTGACTTAAACCCTGTCTTAGGCTAGAATAGCCCCCATGAAAATCAACGGATCTCAGGTTGTGGTGGAGTGCCTTGTCGAGCAGGGCGTGGATGTGATTTTTGGTTACCCGGGCGGGGCGATTCTTAACATATACGATGAGCTTTACAAGAATTCCGACAGGATTACCCATGTCCTGACAGCCCACGAGCAGGCGGCGGCACATGCGGCTGACGGCTATGCCCGGTCTACCGGCAAGGTCGGCGTGTGCATGGCGACGAGCGGCCCGGGCGCGACGAACCTGGTCACCGGCATTGCGACCGCCTACATGGACTCCTCCCCTATAGTCGCCATCACCTGCAACGTCCCGACCCCCCTTCTGGGCAGGGATTCCTTCCAGGAAATAGACATAACGGGCATCACGATGCCCATAACCAAGCACAACTTCATGGTGCACGACATAAAGGATCTGGCCGCGACCATACGCGAGGCTTTCTTCATCGCCAAGAGCGGCCGCCCCGGGCCCGTGCTGATTGACATACCCAAGGAGGTCACCTCCCCGAACAACTTCGTGGAGTTCGAGCCGCTCAAGAAGCCCTCCGACTGCAAGCCCATCATCGAGTCCGGAAAGTCCAACATGCAGCGCGTGCTGAACGCGGCCGTCCCCTCCGACGAGGAGATAAAGGCCGCCGCCGACATGATAAATGCCTCAGAGCGTCCCGTCATATACGCGGGCGGAGGCGTGGTCATCTCCGGGGCGGAGCCTGAGCTGCTGGAGCTGGCCGAGAAGGGCTCGATTCCGGTCTCCGAGAGCCTCATGGCCCGGTCCGCATTCCCGTCAGCTCACCCCCTCTGCACCTGGATGGTCGGAATGCACGGGACCAAGGCGAGCAACATGGCGATGACCGAGAGCGACCTCATCATCGCGCTCGGCTCCCGCTTCTCCGACCGCGTCACCTCCGACGCTTCCCGCTTCGCGGTGAACAGCAAGATCCTGCACATAGACGTGGATCCCGCCGAGATAAACAAGAACATCACGAGCTCGGCCTCGGTCGTGGGCGACGTGAAGGCGGTGCTGAGGCGGCTCCTGCCCCTCCTGGAGAAAAAGGACCGGAAGGCTTGGACGGACAAGGTCGCCGCATGGAAGGCCGAGCATCCCGCCTCCTATGACAAGAAGCCTTCCGGCTCGATCAACCCCAAGTTCATCTGCGAGCACATCCACGATGTCGCGGGCGACGATGCCTTCATCACGACCGAGGTGGGCCAGCACCAGATGTGGACAGCCCAGTTCTATCCCTTCGCCAGGCCGCGCACCTTCATCACGTCGGGCGGACTCGGCACGATGGGCTTCGGCACGGGGGCGGCGATCGGCATTCAGTGCGCCAATCCCAAGGCCCGCGTGGTCCACATTGCGGGCGACGGCTCCTTCCGCATGAACTGCAACGAGCTCGCGACGATCCAGCATTACAATCTTCCTGTCATAATCGTCGTCGTCAACAACGGTGCGCTCGGCAACGTCCGCATGTGGCAGCACCTCTTCTACGGGGAGCGTTACAGCCAGACGACCCTAGACTTCGGCCCGGACTGGAAGACCCTCGCCTCTGCCTACGGAATCGCGGGCTACAAGGCGGACACGGCGGAGGAATTCGCCAGGGCTTTTGACGAGGCGTTCAAGTCCGGCAAGGCCGCCGTCATCGATGCGAAGGTGGACATCGACGAGATGGTCCTTCCGATGGTTCCCGGCGGCAAGGCAATCTACGAGCAGATAATGAGCGTCGGCGACTGAAACAGCCATTGCCATTTTTTTCTCCCTGTGTTACAATGGTTGTAATCTTATAACTTTTGTTCGGGAGGAAAAAAATGGCCAAACAGGCGGACGACATACATAAGTCCGGCGAGGACTATCTTGAGGCTATCCTCATGCTGCAGAAGAAGAACGGGGCTGCCCGGGCCGTGGACGTGGCGAGGCTGCTCAACGTCTCCAAGCCGAGCGTCAGCCGGGCGATGAGCGTTCTGGAGGATACAGGATATATCACCGTCGGCGAGACGAGTTTTCTTCAGCTGACAGAGAAAGGCAAGGCAAAGGCGAACGATGTCTATGGCCGGCATATCCTTCTGACAAAATTCCTTATGAAAATCACCGGCGTGCCGGAAGGGCAGGCAGAGGAGAACGCCTGCCGCGTTGAGCATGACATTGATTCCGACGTGAAAGAGGGAATCGAAAGGTGGATGAAGGAAAATGCCTGAAAAAAACAAGAACGAAGAACTGTCCCCTTCCCACGGGACGATGACCGGGGACAACCATAAAGCCCTGTGGAGCGGCCGCTTCGCTGAGGGGCCGGACGCGGCGGCGGTGGAATTCGAGACTTCCATCCGCGTGGACGAGCGGATGGCCCTGGACGACATAGCCGGTTCCGTTGCCCATGCCACGATGCTGGGCGCTCAGGGAATAATCGGGGCGGACGATGCGGCCAGGATAGTGGAGGGCCTCAAAGGCATAGAGGCAGACCTGCTCTCGGGCTCTCTCCGGATTGACTACAGCGCGGAGGACATCCATTCCTTCATCGAGGCGACCCTGACCGACCGGATAGGGGAGGCGGGGAAGAAGCTCCATACCGGGCGGAGCCGGAACGACCAGATTGCCTTGGACGAGCGGCTCTACCTGAGGCGGGTCATCCCCCTGCTGCAGGATGAGATAATCACGCTCATAGAAGCCCTCTCCGCGATAGCGGGAAAGCACACGGGGACCCTGCTGACGGGCTATACCCACATGCAGCATGCCCAGCCTGGGACCCTTGCCCAGCACCTGAACGCATGGGCCTTCATGCTCGTCCGCGACTGGGAGCGGCTTGAGGACTCGCTGGGGCGCATAGGCAAGTCACCCTTGGGCTGCGGCGCGCTTGAGGGCAGTACCCTGCCGCTGGACAGGGAGGCCGTGGCACGCGCGCTCGGCTTTGCCGGGGTCACGGAGAATTCTGTTGACTCCGTGTCCGACCGCGACTACTGCATTGAATTCACCGGTGACTTCGCGATGCTCCAGGCTCACCTGAGCCGGATGTGCGAGGAGATCGTCCTCTGGTCCACGACGGAATTCTCCTTCATAGAGCTTTCCGAGAAGTGGTCCACGGGCTCTTCGATAATGCCGCAGAAAAAGAACCCGGACTTCGCCGAGCTTATCCGCGGCAGGACCGGAAAGGTATACGGCGACCTTATCAACCTGCTTACGATGGTAAAAGGCCTGCCCCTCGCATACGACCGCGACATGCAGGAGGACAAGGAGCCCCTGTTCGACGCGCTGGACACCGTGGAGGCCAACCTCAAGGTGTTCACCGCGATGATTGCGAGCGCGAAGTGGAAGGTTCAGAATCTGGAGCGGAGCGTCGAGGGGGGATTCGCCAATGCGACCGATGTGGCGGAGTACCTTGTTCGCAAGGGCATGCCCTTCCGTACGGCACACTCGGTCGCCGCGTCAGCCGTACGGAAAGCCCTGGACAAGGGGCTTTCCAAAATAGAGGATCTCTCCCTCGCGGATTTGCAGTCCTGCTCAGCCCTGATAGGGGAGGACATCTTCGGAAAGATAAGCCCCCGGGCCTGCATGGAAGGCCGGAAGACGACAGGCGGCCCCTCGCCCGAGCGGGTCAGGGAGCAGCTTGAGACGCTGGAAAGATTCTGCAAGGAGAAGAGGAAGAATGTGACGGCCCGTTAGGCGGGCTCCTGCTTCTTTCCGTCGCCGAGGATGTTCTTGTCGGGGTAGATTTTCGCCATGAGCTTCTGGATGGAGCGGACCAGCTCCGCGACCTCCTCGAGGTTCTTGTCCAGGCTGAGCGTGTAGAATATCTGCGTCCCGACCTTCTTCGGCTTTATGAGGCCGTAGTCTTTCAGGACCTTCAGGTGGTGGGAGATGGCGGGGCGGGAAAGCTTGGACTTCGCGCTGAGGTCCGAGACGTTTATCCCGTCCTCGCTGCTCGCCTGGCCCTCGGCTATGTCGAGCACGAGCTGCTGCCGGACTTCGTCGCCCAGGGCGATGAAAAGCGGGCCGCAGGAGCTGAAGAGCAGCCGTATCCTGTGCCAGTCCGATTCATCTATAGAAAAAAGCCTGCTTTCCATAACGCTCTCCCACACACTTGATGCCACGCACACAAATTTTTTTCTTTCATATTATTGGCTCTCCGCCATTTTGTCAAGACGTTTAATTATTTAAACATTTGAACGAAAAATCTCCGAAAGTTATTGACACTTACCATAAATAACAGTAGATTTAGATTATCAGTTTAATTATTTGAACGTTTAACCGCAAGCGTTCAAAGTTATGAAGAGGTGACAAGATGAAGTTCTTGAGGGCTTTTTTCAAGTATCCCGCTATTATAGTAATTGTCTCCGTCCTGCTGACGGGGGCGACGGGGTTCTTCCTGAAAGACTTGGAGATGGACAATTCGACGCGCATGTTCTTCCCGCAGAAGGATGCGTCCTATGTCCGTCTTGAGAATACCGAGGCTGAATTCGGCAGCATGCTCGCAATCGGCGTGAGCATTTCTGCAAAGGACGGTTCCATCCTGACCCCCGAGTATATCGGGGTCATCGGCGAGATAACCGACAAGGTCCTGGAGCTGCCGAACGTCGAGGACGTGGACTCGCTGACGAACATCGACTTTGTCTGCGACCAGGACGGGGCAATCTCCGCGAACCCGCTGATTCCCGACAGCTACACTGGCAGCGCGGAGGACATAATCCAGCTGGAGGGCAGGCTCGCCGAGTGGGACGACATGTACAACCGCGTCATCATAAACGATGACGGGACCGCCACCCAGATGTCCATCTCCCTGCGCCCCAAGAGCGAGCTGCAGCTCGCCTACGACGAGGCAAAGGAGGCCCTGCAGAAGGCGAAGGCCTCGAATGCCTCCGCCGAGGAGATAGCCGCCGCGAGCAAGGCGTTCAAGGAGGCCAAGAAGGCAAAGAAGATGGCCCCCCCGGATTCCAAGAGGCAGCAGGACACCCTCTATGAGGTCAAGAAAATCACTGAGGCGGCATGCGAGGGGCACAACCTCTCATACAAGTTCTACGGTGACCCGGTGGTTTCGGACAACTGCAAGAGCTTCATGCTCTCCGACCTGCTCCGCCTTATCCCGCTCGTCATCGTCGTCGTCATAATCACGCTCTACCTGAGCTTCCATACGCTTGACGGCACGCTCCTGCCCCTGCTGACGGTCCTCATGTCGACGATAATGTCATGCGGGCTGATGGGCCTCTTCCACTTTACCTTCACGCTCGTCGCGAGCGTCATTCCGGTCGCCCTGATCGCGGTCGGCTCCGCATACGGCATCCACGTCCTGACCCATTACTACGTGGAGCTTGGCAACGTCGAGGGCGAGATGACCCGGGAGCTCTACGAGAACGCGATTTTCAAGGGCCTTAAGGAAGTCTTCGTCGCGGTCCTCCTTGCGGGTATCACGACCATCGTCGGCTTCATCTCGCTGATCACAAGCCCCCTTGAGCCGCTCCACAGCTTCGCGATTTTCGCCGCCGTCGGGGTTGCCCTTGCCCTGCTGCTTTCCGTGACCGTCATCCCGGCCTTGCTCCTGATGAAGTCCTACAAGAACCTCAAGAAGCATAACCGAATCGAGCAGCTGACCGACAAGGTCCGGCAGAAGCTGGACCGCGCCCAGCAGATGCGTGGCGGAAAGTCCGTCTCTGAGGCGAGCGGAGAAACCCTCTACAACATCTACAAGTTCTTCTGCGGCACGAGGGTCCGCCTGGTCATCACGTCGCTCGTCATCGTCGTCATGTCCATCACCGGCCTGCTCAAGCTGCATGTGGACACCTCGCTGATAAGCTACTTCCCCAGGAACTCGCAGCTCCGCACCGACATAGACTATGTGAACAAGGAGTTCGCGGGTACCAACAGCGTCTACTTCAACATAACCGGGCAGGAGAAGGGCGACATCACGAACCCCGAGCTGCTCAAGGCCGTGGACGACCTGGAGATTTACCTGAAGGGCAAGTACCCGGAGGTCGGCAAGCTGGTCTCCCTGACGACATTCATAAAGAGGATAAACCAGGTCTGGCACGTGCCCGCGACGCAGGAGGCTTCCTCAGACGGTCTGGCCGAAAGTTCCGGCGACGAGTCCCTGGACTCCGGCTGGGGTGACGACTCCTGGGGAGACGACTCCTTCGGATCTGATTCGTTCGGGGAAGACAGCTTCGGGGACGAGGGTTCCCTTGCCTTCAGCGACGATGCATTCGGGGACGAGGGCTCTCTGGACTTCGGCGACGATGCCTTCGGCGATGACAGCTTCTCGTTCGATTCTGCGGACTCTGGCGACTCATCCAGTGCCGGTGACTGGGTTGACCCGAACGTGGGCTACGTGGCCGCCCTGTCCCACGAGGTGACCGGCAAGGAAATCCTCGACATGTTCCGCAAGGCCTATGTCGCCGCTGGCGGCAGGACGGCGAGCGTGGACAGGATCGTCGACGAGCTGATGAAGCAGATGAACTACAACGGCATGGCCTACTATGAGGTTCCCTACGACCCCGCCAAGTACCCCGTCGCCACGAGGGAGGAGCTTTCCGGTGTCGTCAACGGCTACCTGACCCTGCTCTCCGGCTCCCTGGAGCGGTTCATCGACGATGACCTCAGCCCCAAGGAGATGCGCGTCACCTGCCAGCTCCGGGAGCATTCGACCGAAGTCTCCGGCAAGATAATCGCCGACGTGAAGCGTTATGCTGCCGAGCATTTCCCCGCCGGATACACGGTTGAGGCGACCGGTACGGGCGAGATGGAGCACAGGATGACCCAGATGATCATCAACAGCCAGACCACGAGCCTTGTCGTGTCTCTCCTGTCCGTGTTCCTCATCATAACCCTGTCGTTCAAGTCCGCTTGGGCTGGCCTTCTGGGCGCGGTGCCGCTCGCATTCGCCATCCTGCTGAACTACATGACGATGGGCTTCGCCAAGATAAACCTGGACTTCATAACGAGCATAATCGCGTCGGTCGTCGTCGGTGTCGGAATCGACTATACGATTCACTTCCTGACGACCTACCGCGAGGAGCGGAGCAAGTCCCGCGACCTCATCGAGGTGACCAAGAGGACGTTCAAGAAGAGCGGGCACGGCATAGTGACCAACGCGCTTGCCGTCGGCCTGGGATTCATCGTCCTCTGCCTGTCCAAGTTCGTCGTCCTGCGCTACATCGGAATCCTCGTCGCCATAGAGATGATTGCGTCGAGCTTCCTTGCCATGACGATAATCCCCGGAATCCTCAACCTGACAGATCCCAAGTTCATGCGCCCCAAAGAGGAGCCCAAGGCCGTGGTTGTCACCGACGAGGATGAGGAGTAGCCGTTTTCAAAAGCCCGGACGGACTTTTGGAAACGGACAAAATTAACCAGGGAACTGCCTTCCCGTCGTCCGGACGGCGGGGAGACTTGAAGAATAGAAAAAAAGATTGGCGAATTCTGTAACCTCGTTATAGTCAATTCGTTTAATCTTTTGAACAAACAAAGGGGAGAGACAGAAAGCACGGTGTGCCGCTTTCCCCCAAGAAAATGAAAGCATTGTTGAATAGGAGATTCGACCATGAAGAAGATTTCTAAGAGCCTTGTTGCTGCTGCTTTTGTCCTGACGGCTTGTGCCGCCTCTGTTTTTGCCGATGAGAAGGGTACTGCCGTCATGCAGGCCGCCCTTGACGTGGAGAAGCCCAAGTTCTCCAAGTCCATCGTTCACATGATCCTGAAAGACCTGAAGTCAGGCGACGAGGAGGTCCGCCAGGTCATGGAGTACGGCCGCAACCGCGACGACGGCGCGGGCAACAAGGTCAACGACGTCGTCATGCTCTTCCAGACCCCCGCGAACATCAAGGACACCCGCTTCCTGCAGAAGGAGAACCACGGCAAGGACGACGACAAGTGGATTTACCTGCCCGCCCTCAAGAATACCCGCCGCGTCAACACGAGCGAGGGAAGCAAGGCTTTCGTCGGATCCGACGCGTCCTATGACGACATGTCCACCCGCGAGATTGATGAGGACGACCACCAGTGGCAGGGGGTCGAGGAGAAGACCGTCGGCAAGACCAAGTACACCTGCGACAAGGTGAAGGAAGTTCCCTTCGACAAGAAGAAGAGCCAGTACAGCTACAGGATTACCTGGGTCGATCAGGCCACCCATGTCCCGGTCTACACCGAGATGTATGACAAGGACGGCAAGCTGGAGAAGACCCTTGAGGTCCCGGTCATCCTGAACTACAAGGGCTACACGATCACCAAGGAGGCTGTCCTGACCAACGTGCAGAAGAAGCACTCCACTTCCCTGGTAATACAGAAGCTTGAGGTGGACCAGCCGATTCCTGACCGCGTGTTCACGTCCAACTTCCTGAACACCGGAAAGTAAGCCTTCCGTGCGTGACGGGCGGGGTTTTCCCGTCCGTCACGCTTGTTTTCTTGCTTGCAATTAAAAAACGTTCCAACAACAGGGATAGGGGTTTGTATGACACTTAAAAGACTTGCGGCCTGCATTGCGGCGGCATCCGTCCTGGCACTCGGCGTGGCAGCCCAGGATGACTGGGACGACTGGGATGACATCTCCGGCTCGGATTCTTCAGAAGACGGATTTGACTCCTTCGGCGACGACGGGTTCGGTGACGAAGGGTTCGGCGATGATTCCTTCGGTTCCTTCGATGACGACTTCGGAGGCGGCTCCTCATCCGGCGGCTTAGGCGGCCTCCCCATCACCTTCAGCGGGAGGTTGACCTTTGACGGCCGCTATTACTTTGCCAAGGACGACAGCAAGTATTTTAAGGAGAACCTCCTGGGGGACCTGACGGGCATGGACTCCGCCGACATGGACTCGCTGCAGAACCGCAAGCTCACCACGATGATCCGCTGGGGCGACTCCTATCCATACGTGGAGGACCCGGACGAGACCACGGACGCGTACTTTGACAGCCTGGGCTACGAGAAGGTCAACTACGCCGACAACACGCTCAAGGCGTTCCCCGCGGCCCGGCTGGGCATTGGTTACAGCGGGAGCAAGGCGGACGCGAACCTCGTCCTGAACCTGACCGAGGACACCCTCAGGCACAATCAGATAGACATCATTGACGAGCTCATCCTGCGCGGATATTTCATAGACAACCGGCTCACGGTGGAGGCGGGAAAGATGAAGGTCGTCTGGGGCAAGGGCGACAAGCTCCATGTTCTGGACAACTTCAATGCCGATGATTACACTGATTTCATCATCCCCGACTACATAGACCGCCGCATCAGCACGCCGATGCTCCGCGCCGTCTACTCGTTCAACACCGAGATGCCTTTCACGGTGGAAGCCCTGTGGACTCCCTTCCTGCCGGTCGACCGCTTCGCCACGGAAGGGGTATGGATGCCTGCCTCATATGCCAAGCTGACCAAAATCACCAGGAGCGTCCTCAGCTACAACTACAACAACCGCAGGACAAGCCTGATAGACCTCTCCGAATTTGACGAGAAGGACCTGTACGCGGACACCAACAACCTCAAGTACTCCCAGGGCGGCCTCAAGTTCTCGGGGACTGCCGGGGCCTTCGACTGGGGCGTGAGCTATTATATGGGCCGCTACAAGCAGCCTTCCGCCAACTTGGACAAGACACTCCTCCCCATAGCGACCGCGCTCAAGTACAAGGAGGCAGCGGAGAAGTATGTGGATGCGGCGAAGACTGCCGGCGAGGCAGCTGTAAAAGCTGGTGCGACGGGGAATCTGACTGCTGCCGCAGAATACCAGGCGGCTTCCAACAACTACAAGAAGCTCGCCATGGAGGCCGCCGCAAATGCCCAGAACGCCGTTGCCTACATAGGGCTTCCGTCCCTGGACTACGACCGCAAGCAGACCGCCGGCTTTGAGTTCGCGACGATAATAGGCCGCTTCAACCTGCGCGGGGAAGCCGGGTTCAACGTGACCGAGGACTGGGATGGCGACAATCCCTGGGTGCACAACAACTCCGTGCAGTGGCTTTTCGGCTTTGACTTCGACCTGCCGATAAGCAACCTGAATGTCAACATCCAGGAGACTGGAACTTATATCCTGAACAGCGGCGAGATAAAGGACGGGCAGTTCAAGGAGTTCGACGTGGACTATGACCCCAAGGACCGTTACACGAACGACAAGCTTGTCATCAATATCTCGGACTCATGGTGGAACGACCGCTTCAAGCCAGAGATGACGCTGATGTGGGGAATCGAGCGCGGCGACTTTGTTTTTCAGCCCAAGCTGACATACGCCCCCAACCCGAACCTTTCCTTCACGCTCAGCGGCATGCTGCTGTACGCGCAGGACGAGTACAGCGAGTTCTACAGCTGGAAGAACAACAACTTCGTCAACCTTGGCGTGAAGTTCGAATTCTAGCATCTCCGTTCCGGGGGCGTGGGTGCTTCGTGCGCTTGCCCCCGACGATGTGTGCCTGTTTCTCCCTTGCGGGAAGCCTCCCTTTGCGATATACTGGGAGAATATGGAGAAGATAGTCATTCAGGGGGCGAGGGAGCACAACCTCAAGAACATCAGCGTGGAGCTGCCCCGCAACAAGCTCGTCGTGATCAGCGGGCTTTCCGGCAGCGGCAAGTCCTCGCTCGCATTCGATACTCTCTTCGCGGAAGGGCAGAGGCGTTACATGGAAAGCCTCTCCTCCTACGCCCGGCAGTTCCTGGGCCGGATGGACAAGCCGGACGTGGACCTCATCACGGGGCTCTCGCCCGCCATATCCATCGAGCAGAAGACCACCCACAAGAACCCCCGGTCCACGGTCGGCACCGTCACCGAGATATACGATTACTACCGCCTTCTCTTCGCGAGGATCGGCAAGGCCCACTGCCCGAACTGCGGGCGCGAGATAAAAGAGCAGTCAATCGACCAGATAATCGACACTGTCCTCTCCTGGAACGAGGGAAGCAAGCTGACCATCCTCGCCCCGATAATCAGGGGCAAGAAAGGCGAGCACGCCAAACTGCTTTCCGACGCGGTGAAGTCGGGATTCAGCAGGGCGAGGATAGACGGGCTCATGGTCTCGCTCGAGGACTCCATAAAGCTTGACAAGCAGAAGAAGCACACGATAGAGATAGTCGTTGACAGGATAGTCCTGCGCGGCGACATACGGAGCCGCCTCGCTGACTCCATAGAGACCGCCCTCAAGAACGCGAACGGGGTCGTCATAGTCCTGCGCCGTGTCAGCAAGGGGGAGAGCGCATACGATGCCGTCGCCGCGAGCCTTGACGCGAAGGGAACGCCATACGATGCGGGGGCAGACTACATCGAGCAGGAGGTTTTCTTCTCCCAGAAGAACTCCTGCCCTGACTGCGGTATCTCGATCCCCGAGCTCCAGCCCCGCCTTTTCTCATTCAACAACCCGTACGGGGCCTGCCCTGACTGCACGGGCCTGGGCGAGAAGATGGAATTCGACGAGAATTTGATCATGCCCGACCCCTCGCTTTCCTTCAACGAGGGCGGCCTTGCCCCCTACAACCCGGAGAGCGCGTGGAACGGGTCGATGTTCGGAGCCATCGCTTCTGCCGGCGGCTTTGACCTGGACACCCCGCTCAAGAAGCTCACGAAGAAACAGAAGGATTTCCTCTGGAACGGAGATGAGGAGAAGAACATCCGCTGGGTCTACCACAAGCAGAGCGGGGAGGGGATGAGCACCTACAACCGCCCCTGGATCGGGGTCTACGCCGACCTCCGCCGCCGCTACGTGGAGGCCTGGGGCGACAGCATGAAAAGCTCTCTTGAGCGCTATATGTCCCACCGCGAGTGCCAGACCTGCAAGGGAAGGCGGCTCCGCCCCGAGGCCCTCTGCGTCACGGTCGGCGGCAAGAGCATCTGGGACCTGACAGGCCTTTCCGTTCAGGAGACCATCGAATTCTTTGAGAAGCTGGAGCTCACCGAGACAGAGCAGGCGATTGCCGCCCAGGTGATGAAAGAGATAAAGAGCCGCCTGTCCTTCCTCAAGAACGTGGGCCTTGAGTACCTGACCTTGGAGCGGTCGGCGGCGACGCTCTCCGGCGGCGAGGCGCAGAGGATCCGCCTTTCCACCCAGATAGGAAGCGCGCTGACCGGCGTCATGTACGTGCTTGACGAGCCTTCCATAGGGCTTCACCAGCGGGACAACGATCGGCTGATCAACTCCCTCCTCTACCTGCGCGACCTGGGAAACACGGTCATCGTCGTGGAGCATGACGAGCAGACCCTCAGGACGGCGGACTACCTCGTGGACATAGGGCCGGGGGCGGGCGTGCACGGGGGCCGGGTGATGGCCGCCGGCAGCCCCGAGGAGGTCATGCGCTGCGAGGAGAGCGTCACGGGCCGTTACCTTGCGGGGAAAATCACGATGCCGCTCCGGGCCAGTCGCCGGCAGGGCAACGGCAAGGAAATCAGGATAAGCGGTGTGAGCGAGCACAACCTCAAGAACATAAGCGTCTCCATACCCCTCGGTACCTTCACCTGCATAACCGGGGTCTCCGGCAGCGGAAAGTCCACGCTCCTGAACGACGTTCTTTACCCCGCCATAAGCAATGCCCTGATGAAGACCGACTACCCGACGGGGGCCTACAAGAAGCTTGCCGGGCTTGAGAACATCGACAAGGTCATCAACATAGACCAGACCCCCATAGGCCGAACGCCCCGCAGCAACCCGGTCACCTACATCGGCGTGTTCGACCGGATACGGGAGCTGTTCGCCTCCCTGCCGGACGCGAAGGCGCGGGGCTACAAGAACGGCCGCTTCTCCTTCAACGTCAAGGGGGGCCGCTGCGAGAACTGCCAGGGGGCGGGCACGATAACGATAGAGATGAACTTCCTGCCGGACGTGTTCATCCAGTGCGACGTGTGCCACGGTAAGAGATTCAACCAGGAGACGCTCGACGTGCTCTACAAGGGCAAGTCGATTTCCGACGTGCTTGACATGACCGTGGAGGAGGCGTGCGACTTCTTCGCGACGATTCCCCACATCTCGCGCAAGCTTGAGACGCTCAAGAGCGTCGGCCTGGGCTACATACAGCTGGGGCAGAACGCCCTGACCCTGTCCGGCGGCGAGGCGCAGCGGGTCAAGCTCGCCTCCGAGCTGGCCCGGCCTTCCACGGGAAACACGCTCTTCATTCTGGACGAGCCGACGACCGGACTGCACTTCGTTGACATCAAGCAGCTGATGGAGGTCATACAGCGCCTTGTTGACAAGGGCAATACCGTCGTCATGATAGAGCACAACATGGACGTGATTTGCCAGGCCGACCACATAATCGACCTGGGGCCGGACGGCGGGGACGGGGGCGGTACCGTCGTCGCGACGGGCAGCCCCGAGGAACTCGCGTCCTGTGAGGGCAGCTGGACCGGCCGCTATGTCGGCGAGATGCTGGAGCGGATGAGGAAGCGGGAAGGTGAACCCCAGGCGCGTTAAAGCCTTTCTTTTCAGTGCGTTTCTCCTCTTTTTGACTCCCGCGGGGTTTCTCCATGCCCAGGAGAAGAAAGGGACCGTCGTGACGATAAACTATGCCCGCCATACGGACTACGAGAAGAACGAGGCGAGCGGGAACGAGATCATCGTCATGACAGGCAACGTGTCCATGACGGTGGAGAAGGGCAATACCCGGATTGACATAGAGGCCTCGTCCGTCCGCTACGACCGCAAGACGAGCATGCTCTTCGCCCAGGGCGACGTCGTCCTGAAGACGGGGGGCTCCGGCGGACATCAGGACGCTACTGCGGATTCCATGCTGCTCAACACCGACACGCTGGAGGGCATCTTTGACAACTCCCGCATTGTCCGCTATGGCGATGACGACACGTCCATCCCGACCGGCTCCACACTCGTCGCCTCCTCCAAGATAATGGGGACAGGGCCTTCCGGGACAATAGCCTTCAAGAAAGCGACGATTTCTTTCTGCGACGACGAGAACCCCCACTGGAAGATAAAGGCGAGCAAGGCATGGATGCTGCCGGGCGGGGAGTTCGCCTTCCTGAACGCCCTGCTCTACGTGGGGCCTGTCCCCCTCCTGTACCTGCCGGCCTTCTATTATCCCAAGGACGAGCTTATCTTCAACCCCGTCGCAGGCTACGACGCGAGGCGGGGCTACTTCGTGCAGACGACGACCTACCTCTGGGGGCGCAAGCCCCTCTCCGCATACGGGACCGATTCAGACGACGGGTCTTTCAGCTTCGGCCGCCCGTCCAAGCTCAAGGATCAGGTGCGGGAGGGGATTATCCTGCATAACCTGGATACGGACTATGACGGCGAGGCCCGTGACTACCTCAAGCTGACCGCCGACTACTACAGCCGCCTGGGGGGCATGGTCGGTCTGGACGGAAACTATACCGGCGGAGGCCTGGTTCCCTCCGTGACCGGATTTTTCGATGTCGGCTTCTCCAACACGATTTTCTATGATGCCGGTGCGGATGCCTTCAGCCGTTACGGGCGTTCTGCCGGGGGAGTGGGGCGCTTCAAGGACTCGGCCTCCTTCCTGGGAATCCACACCCCCTTCCGCTATGCGCTCTCCTTGTCTGCGGACGGGAGCGGGAACGGTCTGGACTACTCCCTTTCGCTTCCCATCTATTCCGACCCCTACTTCCTGACCGACTACGGCAGCCGCAAGGAGTACATGGACTGGATAAGCTTCCTGACCCGGAGCAGCTTTGACGAGGTGAGCGAAAAGATGAAGGCGACCGACGAGGACAGCCGCACGGTCTCCAGCTTCAGCTGGGATGCGAACGCTTCCTACAGCTTTCCCTCACTTGTCGCCCTGTCCACTCCCTTCCTGTCAAATATGGACTTCCGGCTGGCAAGTTCCGCCAATTTCAGCAGCTGGAAACGGACGGACAGTCTTTTCAAGGAACAGGCATCGGCATGGAAGCTCTATTCCCCGGAGCGCAAGATTTTCTATCCCTCGCTCCTTACCCCCATAAGGCTTTCCCTTTCCATGGGGGGCAGCCTGTACAGCTATCCGCCCCGGGCGGAGACGGAAAGCGGTTCCGATGACGGCGGGAAAGATGGCGAGGAAGGGGGTGTGTCCGGCCCGCCGGAGGAGGACGGAACGCCCGCGGAAGCGACGGGCGGAGCCAGCCCGCTTTTTACCATGGATGACATCCCGTCTCTGGATGACATACAGCTGCCCCAGCTCGCGGCATTCAACGGCTTCCAGTATAACCTGGGCTACAGGCTGGACCCGAGCTACGTCAGCCAGAGGACTTACAGCGCGGCCTTGCTTTTCCCTGACGACACCGACTTTGACTGGTCCAAGACATACTCGACGTACTATGAGCTGGGTTCCCCGGTAGTGTTCACCAACAAGCTCTCGTACCGGGACAAGTTCTTCTCCGTGACCAACGACCTTACATTTGATCCCCATTTCCAGAAGCACCCTGACCTGGACGGCTATACGACCCAGGCATCCAAGGATTCCGTCCTGAACGCGGATTATGGTGCCAAACGCTTCGACATAAACGACAGCAACACCGTCTCCCTCAGGCCGTTCGTATATAACGGAGTGCTGTTTGACAGCGGGCTGGACTGGAAGAGCAACGTCAGGCTGCTAAGGACCGAGTATGTCGGGGATGCGACCAGCCCCGACTGGGACTACCTGCCCGCGAAGGCGGATGACGAGAGCATAAGCGTGCATACCCTGACAGGATACGTCGTCGCCAAGGAGAGCGACAAGACCTCCCAGAAGTTCACGTCGTCCTTCTCCCTTGCACCCCGGGCCGGGGACAGGGATTTCATGATGGACCTGACTTTTCCCCATGTCGAGTGCGGCTTCTCTACCGGGGTGGAGCGGATTGATGCCGTGGAGGAGGACGATGAGCCTGAGTTCCGGGACAAGCCCTTCAAGCAGTACCTGACCGTCAGCCTTCTCAAGGACCTTAAGCTCACGGAGACCTACAACTTCAACAGGGAGGAATACCACCATGAGTCGCTCAGGTTCGCCGTCAGCGGCTGGGGCTTCCAGGCCGCATACACGATGCAGCATGCCTACGGCTACGAATGGGATCCGCTCAAAGGCTGGACCGCCGCCGAGGAGAAGGACTTCATCCCCTACAGCCTGAGCCTCTCGTATTCGTCGCCCTCCAAGAAGTTCCGCTACTGGTTCAACCGCATAACCTGGGCCCCCTCGCTGCAGTCGAGCTTTGTCTACGACCTGGCCCGGCCCGCCGAGAGCTATTTTACCTTCATCCCCGCAATGACGTTCAGGATAAACCAGTTCCTTTACCTGACATTCAGCTCGGAGTCCAGGAACTCCGTCGTCTTCCGCTACTTCGAGGATTTCACGGACTACGGGGACATCATAAGCGGGGAGAAGAATCCCTTCAAGGACCTGGCCGACTCGTTCGCCCTCTGGGACATGGACAGGCGGAAGGCCTCCGGATTCAAGGTGAAGAACTTCAAGATGACGCTCGCCCACAATCTGCATGACTGGACCTTCGCGACGAGCTACGTGTTCAAGCCCAGGCTCATAAAGGACGAGCATGACAGGTCGGTGTACAGCTATGACCCCGCCTTCTCATTCATCATCAGCTGGCGGCCCATGTCCGGGCTCCGCACCCAGGTGACGGATGAATACGGCGAAGTGCAGCTGAACCCCTGATTTTTTCCAGGTTGGGACACGTATAAGGTAGGTAAAATTCGCAAAACTCTTCATTTTGTAGGTGACAGAATCGGATAACGGGCGTATAATGAAAACAAACTTGGTATCAGAGAGTGTCCGCATATGAAAAGTATAAAGACCTGTGTTTCACAGAAGCTTCTTGAAGTTACCCTAAGCTTACGGGGGGGGGGCAAAACTATGTTCCCTCTTTCTCTTTGCTTTTCTTCTACTAATAAACTCCTGTAACGGCAACGGGGGCGGCTCGGATTACTACGGCGCGACCTACAGCCTGGGCGGGGACGGCACTGGCGGGGGCTCCTCCTCTGGCGGGCTGACTGGTTCCAATGGCGACGAGCTCTCCGCCTGGGACATAATGCAGATGATGGCCTCCGGCCATGCGGAAGAGGTCGCGGCAAGACTCTCCGAATCCGCGGAGGCGCAGGAGACCGAGGCGAGGGGAAGCTTCGAGCTGTCCTTTGACGCGGATGACTTGGGGCTGCCCGACGGCGGCTGGGTGCGGCTCGAGATTGTTGGTGGAGGCGCGGACTATAACAAGACAGCCGAGGCATCCCCTGATGGCAAAGTGCGTTTCACGGTTCCAAAGCAGGACAAAGGCTCAATAATCACGGTGACGCTGACGATGTACCTCCCGGATGGGACCCCTTACTGCACGGGCAGCAGGACGGGCCCGGCGGAGGGAGGTGCCGCCTTCACCATCCCTCTCGAAGACCTCCCTTCCGTCATCATAACGTTCGGGGGCAACGGGGCAAAGAACGGGAAAACGGCGGAGCAAGGCGGCAAGTCCTACGAGGTGATGGAGTACACCGGGACGAGCCTCTCGATGGCCGCGGCGAGTACGATTGCCGAGGCAACGCTGGAGGTGACGGTCAACGGCAGCCCTGCCTCAACGAGAGGGATGCTCTCCGACGGCTTCAACGAGATCTCCGTGGTCGCCACTATGAGCGGTGGCAAGCCCCCGGTCACGGCGACCAAGAGGGTCTACGTGGTCAAGAAGCTCTCTGAGGACGATATTTCGATTACGTTCGGCGACTACCTCGATTCAGCTACTGACGGTGACTACCAGGTGCTGCGTTACAGCTATCTTGCCGACACGATTACCCTGCCCAATGTGTCGGTCAGCAACACCTATACGGGCGATGCCACGACGCCCGAGCTGGGCGACTCCTATCTGGAGATTACCGTCACGGGCGATACGACCGTCGCAGAGACTTCCAGCCTGAGCAGTCAGGATCTGAACCTCGGCGACAGCACTGTTACCGTGTATCTCCGCAAGGAAAAGTGTACCCCAGTCGGTCCGATTGAAAAGAAGGTCCGCGTCAAGATAAAGCCGGT
>JAFSSU010000328.1 GCA_017450845.1 Treponema sp. | reverse complement strand
TAGAGCTGGGGGCTCTGGGGCAGGGAGTAGAACTTGCCGGGGTGGACGCGGGAAGGCACCAGGTAGTCCCTCGCGCCTTCCGGCGTGGACTTGATGAAAGTCGGGGTCTCTATCTCAAGGAAGCCTTTGCCCGTCAGGTACTCGCGCGTCGCGAATGCGACCTGGGAGCGCAGGATGATGTTGTGCTGCATGGGGGCGCGGCGCAGGTCCAGGTAGCGGTACTTCAGGCGGAGGTCCTCGTTGGGCAGGACTATCGTGCCGTCTTTCTGGCGGACCTCGTCAATCGCGAAGGGGAGGGCATCGCTTTTGGTGAAAATCTCAATCTCTTCTGCCTCGACCTCAATCTCGCCGGTCGACATATCGGGGTTAATGTCCTTCTGCTGGCGTGCGGCAACGCTTCCTGCCACCGCGATGCAGTACTCGCTCTTGAGCGAGGCCGCAGTCTCCTTAACGGCGGGCGGGGCCTTGTCGCCCACGACGACCTGCGTTATCCCGTAGCGGTCACGGAGCAGTATGAAAGTCAAGCCGCCGAGTTCCCTCGTGCGGTGAACCCAGCCGTTCAAAACAACCTTTTTACCGACATCGGCGGCCTTCAAATCGCCGCAGGTCACAGTTCTCTTAGCGTTTTCCATGATTCGCCTATGATAGCTCAAAAAGAGATTTTATGCTATACTGCCCGCATGAAGATTATCTTTACGGACATAGACGGCACTTTCCTGGACTTCGGGGGCTACATCCCCCCGTCCGCGGTTCAGGCGGTGCAGCGGGCCCGGGCGAAGGGCAACAAGGTCTTCGTCAACACCGGAAGGCCCAAGGCGGAGATAACGCCGAACATCAGCAGCGTCGGATTTGACGGCTACATCTGCTCGAACGGGCTGTATATCGAGGAAGCCGATGAGCAGCTGCACTATGAGTGCATGGACGTAGCGCTGGTCCGGGAAGTCTGCGACTGGATGGACCAGTTCAAGATAGGCTATTTTCTTGAAGGGCAGGAAGCCGTCTATACGAATCCCTTTTTTCTGGACGAGACGGCACGGGGCCTGGGGCAGGCGGCGGCGGATGCGCTGGAACGCTCTTTCCCCGGCCTGTTCCGGGTGTGTCCGCTCGTCTACGACGGAATTGCAAAGATAAACCTGGTCAACCGGGACGGCAAGTACGAGGAACTGAAGCAGCGTTTCGGTGACCGCCTGCAGATTGCGGGCTGGACGCGGACGGGGCGGCCTGACGAGATGGCCGAGATTACGAAGCTCGGGGCGAGCAAGGCGAAGGGCTGCCGCTTCATGCTGGAACGCTACGGCCTGACCGTGGCGGACAGCTACGCCTTCGGGGACACGGGCGGGGATGCGGACATGCTGCGCTACTGCGGGACCGGGGTCGCGATGGGCAACGGCACGGACGAGGCCAAGGCCGCCGCCGACTACGTGACCGGGACTGTCCGCGAGGACGGCCTTGCCCGGGCGTTCGAGAAGTATGGGCTTGTGTAGGGGAATTCGGCTCTTGATAAACTGTGCCGTATGTGTTATGGTTCTTTTATGGGTTATGCAATGAAATCGAATCTGCGCGTTCTTTTGTCTGCCGTCCTGTTGCTTCCTCTCCTGGCTTTCTTGTCCTGCTCGGATCCAGACTCTGACGATGAAATTACGCCTCCTCTCGCATCGACGACCCCGGGAGTGGCAGATAAGGTTCCGGACAGCTATTTGGAGAACAACAGCTGGAAGAGGCTGTCCGACACCCAGTTCGAGACAATCTGGGATGCCTACAATTTGGATGTTCAGGCGAGCAAAAAGGCGAATTTTTACCAGAAAGACAAGAAAATGGGCGAGACGAAGGTCTACTGGGACTGCCCCATCACTAAGAAGTCGGGAAGTGATTTTGTCCTGAGCTACGGGCTCGGGCTCAGCACGGAGATTTTCCTTACCCGCCGTCTGCCTGAATACGATGCCGTCTATCAGTCAAAGGAAAACACCAACCTGATCAGGTTCTACAAAAAGGATGCTGAGGGGGTCTACGAGGCCGTCCACAATAACGGCTGGCTCGTGGAAGTCAGCGAGGAGAAATCGAATAAGTCCTACGTGGAGATCATCGAGTACTGGACTGGCGATTAGGCTTCCTTCCTATTCCTCGCAGACCCTGTAATCCCAGTTGTGCTTGGGGTAGCGGCCTTTCATCTCCTTGCAGATTTCTTTCCATGTGCCCGTCCAGAAATTCTCCAGGTCGTCCGTCACCTGCAAGGGGCGGCGGGCGGGCGACAGCAGGCGAAGCAGAACCGGGACCCCCATTATCCGGGGGGTCGTAAAGCAGCCGAAAAGCCTCTGTATGATAATCTCCATTACGGGGCGTATGTCTTTTTTACCTTCTTCCGATTGAGACGTGACTTCCTCATATTTCACGGGGCATCTCTTTCCGTTGGGGAGCGTCATGCTGTCCGGGACGGATGAGTCCACCGCCTGTCCGTCCAATGCGTAGCGGAGGGCGTTCAGCGTGTTTTCCTGGCTGAGCGAATTCCCGCTGATGAAGGGGAGCAGCCAGTCGGCGGTGCTGTTCCTGAGCCTGTCCTGGATGTCGCCCTCCTGCCCGTCCTTGTGCTGCCAGTAGAAGCTTGCCCTAAGAAGGAATGACTTTGCCGCATCCGACAGGGGCAGGGAGCCGACGCCCTGCTCCTGCACTCGCGCACAGATTGCCTTGCCGTAGTCGCCCGCATCCGCCTTCAGGTTGACGCGGGAAAGCTCTATCTTGCCGTAGCAGACGGTCCTTGTTTTCCGTATCCTGCTCGTGTCCTGCCCGATGAACGAGCATGAGACTTCCTCGTGGGTCCTTCCTTCCAAGAACCGTCCCACGCAGTCCGCCGGAAGTTCCACCCAGCTGTAAATCCTGCCCTGCCGTTCCCCTGCGTCCACGTCCGGGGCGATGATCCATTCGGGGAAGGCCGCGTGCTTGTCCCGGTCCTCGCGTGGGAGGCTGGCCACACGGCCTGACGGGAACTTGTACAGTCCCACTTCGTCGCAGAGGCGGGCGAGCCTGTCGGGGAAGCCCGCGAGCAGGGGGGCATCGCTGGCAGAGGTGAGGCACTTTTCCTTTATGGAAGGAAACTTCTTTATGCAGCTTTCCCGCCGCCTTCCGCAGTCGTCCAGGAAACGTCTCTGCTGGGCGGGGGCGGCCTTTGCGTATTCGCTGTAGGGCAGGATGCAGTCCGCCCCGCCCGCGATTGCCGCGCATGACAGGCGGGGGGAAAGCCCCATCTGCAATGCTGCCCGCCCCAGGTCCGTTATGGCCCCTTTCTCATCCAGGCAGGAAAGCTGACGCAAAAGTTCACGCGAGGCCCTCCACGCGCTCTCGGTCGGCTCGTCGAACCAGTCCAGGGCTTTCCTGTCCGTGATTCCCCAGTCCGCGCACTGAAGGATGACGGAGGCAAGGTCGCTGCGGAGGATTTCCGGGGCGGTCGCCTCTGGCAGGGCTTCCTGCTCGCCCCACAAACGGACGCAGGTTCCCGGCCCGGTCCGCCCCGCGCGTCCTGCCCGCTGCCTGGCGGAAAAGAGGCTTTCGCGTTCGGTCACGAGCGTCTCCATCCCCGAGCGCACGTTCATGCGGTTCAGCCGCATCAGGCCGGAGTCTATGACGACGGAGACATCGGGCACGGTCAGCGAGGTCTCGGCAATCGCGGATGAAAGGATGACCCGGCGTTTTTCTCCCGGGCGGGGAGGGGAGAGGATTTTGCGCTGTTCGTCCAAACTGATGCTGCTGTGCAGGATGAATATGTCCGCCCTGGCACTGGCCCCGGCGGCACGGAGCTCCGATTCCGTCCGCCGTATGTCCGCTATGCCCGGCAGGAAGGCGAGGATGCCGCCGTTCCCGTGCGGAAGCTCCTGCATGACGGCCCCTGCGACGGAAAGCTCAGGCTCGTAGAGGACCTGAACCGGGAAGAGCCTGCCCGGAATGTCCATGACGGGGGCTGGCTGGCCTTCCGTCCCAAGGTAGGCCGCCGTCCTCTGTGCCTGCACCGTGGCGGACATGACGAGCACGAAGAGGTCGTCCCGCAGGCTGACCGCTTCCTTGAGGAAGCAGAGGGCAAGGTCGGCGTGGACGCTCCGCTCGTGGAACTCGTCTATGACGACGACCGACACCCCCTCCAGCGCGGGGTCCTCCAGCAGCATGTTCGTAAGGATGGCTTCGGTCATCACGGTCAGTCGGGTCCTGCCGCTCGTCTTCCTGTCAAGCCGCATGACGTAGCCTGCGGTCTGTCCGGCCTCCTCCCCGAGAATCTCCGCGACACGGCGGGCGACGGCGAGCGTGGCCAGGCGGCGCGGCTCAAGCATGAGGATTCTGCCGGGAAAGGCCCTGAGCAGGGCGACCGGGACTGCGGTGGACTTGCCCGCGCCTGTCTCGGCGGTCAGTACCATGAAGCGGGAGGGGGAGGATGTGAGCGTCGTGCAGATTCTGTCCAGGTGCCCCGTCACGGGCAGGTCTTGGATCAAAGGAGGCCAGTCTGTCAAAGGCCTGTGTCCCGGGGGGTGTCCGCCCCTGTCATCGTGCTGTCCATGCCTCCATTATAGCGGAAAGGGAGGGAGAAATCAATTTTGCATGATGCAAAACGTCCCCCTCTTTGCTAAACCTGCGTTTTGTACTATACTGGTTGCCTATGCTAGATAAAATGCGGAACATAGGCATCATGGCCCACATCGATGCCGGAAAGACGACCACAACGGAAAGAATCCTTTTTTACTCCGGGAAGATACACAAGATAGGCGAAATTGACGATGGCGCGGCCACGATGGACTTCATGCAGCAGGAGCAGGAGCGCGGCATAACGATAGCCTCCGCCGCCATCACGACCAGCTGGAAAGGCTGCCAGATAAACATCATAGACACACCCGGCCACGTGGACTTCACGGCCGAGGTCGAGCGCTCCCTCCGCGTGCTGGACGGGGCCATCGCCGTCATCTGCGCGGTCGGCTGGGTGCAGCCCCAGACCGAGACCGTCTGGCGGCAGGCGGACGAATTCAAGGTCCCCCGCATCTGCTTTGTCAACAAGATGGACCGCGTCGGCGCGGACTTCTTCGGCGCGATGAACGACGTGCGCGAGAAGTTCGGGGCCGAGACCGTCGCCCTGGAGATTCCCTGCGGGGCGGGCGCGGACTTTGACGGCGTCATAGACCTCCTTGCCATGAAGGAAATCCACTGGGATGCGGAGAGCGAGGGCGAGAAGTTCACCGCAGGCGAGATAAGCGACGCGTACAAGGCCCAGGCCGAGGAATGGCGGGCCAAGCTGGTGGACACGGTCGCCTCCAACGATGACGAGCTTGCCGAGCTCTACCTGGACGGCAAGAAAATCACGACCGAGCAGCTGGTCGCCTCCATCCGCAAGTCCACGATAAACCGCAGCCTGGTTCCCTTCCTCTGCGGGTCCAGCCGCCACAACCAGGGCATCCAGCCCCTGATGGACGCGATAATCTCGTACCTCCCCTCCCCGGTGGAAGTTCCTCCGGCAGAGGGAGTGCACGTCAAGAAGCGGGGCGAGGAGGAGAAGGTTCCCGTCAAGTGCGACCCCGACGCCAAGGCCCCCATCGGCCTGGTGTTCAAGATTCAGTATGACCAGAACGCCGGCCTCCTCTGCTTCGTGCGCATGTACGCGGGCAAGATTACGAGCGGCATGCAGGTCTACAACGTGGGCAAGAAGAAGCGGGAGCGCGTCAACCGCATCCTGCGCGTCAACGCCAAGAACATGGAGCAGGTGGATTCCGTCTCCGCCGGTGACATCGCGGTCTTCGTGGGCATGAAGCTCGCGCAGACAGGTGACTCCCTGGGCAGCGAGGGTATGCCCGTTTTGCTTGAGAGCGTGCAGTTCCCCGAGCCGGTCATATCAATCGCGATAGAACCTGAGACGATGAGCGACAGGCAGAAGCTTTTGGACACGCTGGAAATATTGAGCAGGGAGGACCCGACCTTCACCCATCGCGAGGATGACGAGACGGGCCAGCTTATCATCAGCGGAATGGGCGAGCTGCATCTGGACGTGCTGGTCACGAGGATACGTGACGACTTCAAGGTGTCATGCCACGTCGGGTCCCCGCAGGTCACCTACCGCGAGGCCGTCACCGCGAGCGCGGATTACGACGAGTCTTACAGCCGCATGGTCGCCGGCAAGGAGAACACGGCCTCGCTCAGCATCCATGTGGAGCCGCGCGAGACAGGGGCGGGCAACTCCTACACCTGCACCGCCAAGCAGGGCGACATCCCCGACGAGATATTCGACGCGATCAAGCAGAGCATCGAGAGCAGCTTCATGTCCGGCATCAAGATGGGATACCCCTGTACCGATACCGCCGTCACGATCACTTCCGTCGGCTACAACGAGCTCACTTCCACCACCTTCGCGTTCGAGGCCGCCGCGGCCGAGGCCTTTGACAAGGCATGCTCCGCCGCATCGCCCGCGCTCCTTGAGCCAGTCATGGCGGTAGATATTGAAAGCCCCTCCGAGTTCGTCGGCGAGGCGATGAGCCAGATAACCCAGCGTGGCGGAATCATCTCAAGCATGGACGACAAGTCCGGCGGCAACATAGTCCACGCCCAGGCACCGATGGCCAAGATGTTCGGCTTTTCCACCGACCTGCGCTCGGTCACCCAGGGGCGGGCCAGCTTCAGCATGACCTTCAGCCACTTCCAGCCCAAGGCATAGCCCCGCCGCTTTGTGGCAGGCCCCTCCGGTACGTCCCGGTCAGGCCCGGGCCTTGCGAAAGGCAGGAATGTCTCAGGCATCCCTGCTTTTTTCGCTCCCCCCTGTTTTTCTGAACGCACGGGTTTTGAGCCGGAATGTGCAGGCGGACCTGCTTACTGCCCGGTGTGCGTTTCCCATCCGGTGAGATTGTTTCCGTCGCATACCGTATTGCCCGCCCAGTCATCGCAGATGATGAT
>JAFSSU010000327.1 GCA_017450845.1 Treponema sp. | reverse complement strand
GTCTGGTAAATCGGAAAGCTGACCGCACCGTAGTGGCCGCAGGGGCTTCCCTCCCCGTCCGGCTCCTTTTGCAGGTGCAGGCACCTGCTTTCCATTGACAATGCTTTCAAAGCCATTTTTATCTCCTGCTTCCAGAATCCTTAAATCGTGTACTCCACGTCGTGCAACTTCCCGCCCAGGTTCAGGATGTCCAGAATCCTGTTGCGGTAGAGGGAGAAGGTATCCTGCACACGGACGCGGGGGCGGGGAAGGTCTATGTCTATGACGGCTTCCACCCGGCTCGGGCGCGCGCTCATCACGACGACGCGGTCGCTCATGTAGATGGCCTCGTCAACGTCATGCGTGACCATCAGCATGGTCATGTCGTTCTCGTTCTTTATGCGCAGGATTTCGTCCTGCAGGTTCATCCTCGTGAACGCGTCCAGCGCCCCGAGCGGCTCATCGAGCAGCAGGACCTTGGGGTGCCCGACAAGGGCGCGGGCAAGAGATGCCCTCTGCTGCATTCCTCCGGAAATCTGGTGGGGGTATGAGCCCTCAAATCCGCTCAGGCCGACCAGCTTTATGATGTCCATGACATCCTGCTTCTTCTCCTTGTATATCTTCCGGGCCTTGAGCCCGAACGCGACGTTCCCCTGCACGGTGAGCCAGGGAAAAAGGTTGGATCCCTGGAAGGCGAAGCCCCTGTCGCTCCCCGCGCGGGTGACCCGCTCCCCGTCAAGGAATACCGTGCCGTCGTACTGCTTCTCAAGGCCGCCGATTATGCGGAGCAGGGTGGACTTGCCGCAGCCGGACGGGCCTATCAGCGAGACGAAGCTCCCCGGCCTGACATCCAGGCTGAAGTCGTTCAGCACGCGAACGTCATCGAAGCTCTTGTTTACGTTATGAATCTCTATGTTCCCTACCATCTGATTACCCCCTTCTGCCAGACCATGATCTTGTCGCGCACCTTGAACAGGAGCGTCAGGATAAGCGAGCACAGGACGGCGATGACGATCAGCCCCGCGTACACGCCGTCATACTGCATGACGGACTTCTGCCAGTTGATGTACCAGCCTATGCCCTCGGAGTTCCCGTTCATCTCCACCGCCATCAGGGTCGCGAAGGACGAGACGATTCCGTAGAAGAGGCCCAGGAAAATCTGCGGCAGGCTCGCGGGTACGGCCACGCGGAAGACCTTGAAGAAAGTCTTCGCGCCCAAAGTCTCGCTGACCTCAAAGAAAACCTTGCTGACGCTCTGGATTCCGCTCGCCGTCATCAGCGTGACGGGGAACCAGACCGCGAAGGCGATGAGGAAGACGTTGGCCCCGTGGGTCGTCGGAAAGACGCTCAGCGCGAGGGGTATCCATGCCGTCGTCGGCACCGGCCCCAGGAACTTTGTCACGGGGTTGAGCCAGTAGCCCACGTGCCTGTTGTAGCCGAGTGCGAGCCCCGTGAAGAAGCCCGTCACGAGCCCGAATGCGAAGCCCTGCGCGAGCAGGCCCAGCGAGAACACGAGGTTCTTCAGCAGGAAGAGCTTCTGCTCCCACAAAAGGCCGGTCACCCGGTCGAGCGACGGAAAGTAGAGCACCGGCAGAAGCCTCGTCTTGGACACAATTGTGTTCAGCAGTGCGAGGAAGAGGATAAGCCCCGTGTAGAAGGGAAACATTCCCCGCATCTTCCTGCCGAAGTCCTTGGCGAACATTCCCGCCAGCGCGCAGGCCGCGAGCAGCAGCAGCCCGGCGAGGAGGAAGCACATGTAATAGGGGGATGCCATCTGCTTTTGCTTCCCGCTTTCGGGAATGGCAAAGTACAGGAGCGCAGAGACCGCGCCCGCCAGGAACGGCAACACATATATCAGCGTCTGCCTCAGTTTTTTATCCATGTGCTTCTCCTTAGCCTGCGGAAAAAACGCTACAGCTTCTTTGAGTTGTTCGTCAGCACCGTCACCGTGGACTCCGTGTACGAGCCGTTGCTGTAGGTATATGAGTCCGGAACGTCGTCATAGACCTGGAAGTGCTCGCTGACGAAGCTCTCCTTGTCCTTGACGTTCTGCATTATGCCCATGTCCACGACCTGGTCTATCGCGTTGAAGAGGGTCTTCCGCGCAAGGCCGACGGACGGAGTGTAGTTGTAGGAGGCGAGCATCTCCGCGTTGGTTCCGGCATCGCCAGAGACATGCCCGTTCTTGATCTGGAGCTCCGCCGTGGCAAGGGGCTCCGCCTGCACGAAGGCCGCTGCCTTGAGCATGGCGCGGATGAATGCCTTGGTGTGCTCGGGGTATTTCTTGGCGACCTCGGAGGAGACGAAGGTCATGCAGCAGTACTCCTGGCTGAACTTCTCGTCCGCGCTCGTGTCGAGTATCATCCTGAAGCCGTAGTTCTTCTCGGCAAGGTAGCCGACCGGGTCGTGCAGGCCGACGGCATCGACCGCACCGTTCTCAAGCGCGAGAGGCAGGTCAGTCAGGCCGTATATCGCCATCTTGAACTCCGCATCCTGTCCGTAGGCGGTGTAGCCGTAGTCATGGAACTTCCGCTGGAAAACGATGGTAGACGAGTCCTGCACGCCGCAGAGCCCGATTGTCTTTCCCCTCAGGTCTGCGAGTGTCTGGTAGGGGGAGTCCGCCTTGACGTAGAACTTGGTGCAGCCCGTGTGCAGGCCGTTCAGGAACTTTACCTCAAGCCCGTTGTCAATCTGGGGAAGGAGGCCTCCCGCCAGTCCGAGCGTTCCGTCTATCTTGCCCGCGACGACGAGCGAGGTCGCCTGCATCAGGTCTATCTCTATTGCCTCATACTTGAGCCCTGCCTTCCCGAACTCCTCCTCGAACAGATTCAGGTCTATCGCCACGTGGAGCGGTGCGCCGCAGAGGCTGGAATTCGCCGTCCCAATCTTGAAGGTGAAATCAGCATCAGCCTTCTTGCCGCCTCCGCATGAGGCGAGAAGCCCTCCGGCAAGAACGGAAACAGCCATGACATACGCAAAAACCTTTGCCCTTTTCATAATATACTCCTATCCTATATATTTATATATGCGCCATACCCTACAGGTTGTCGTACAAATCCTCGGTGAAGGTCAGGCTTCCCCGGTAGCCGCAGTATGTGCGGTTGAACACGAGCCGCTCGTTCATCGGGAATGTTCCGTTCAGGAACTGTATGCCCTTCTCCAGAGCGGCCTCCTTCTCGTTGGTGCTTCCGACCAGCAGTGTTATTTCCTCGCCCCCGTTCAGGATGGCCTGGTTTATCTCCCACTGGTCGCTCGCGAAGACTACCCTCGGGGCGGCGGCATACTCCAGCTTCGTGATGTTCTCCAGAATCCGCTCCTTGTCCGCCGGGCGGAATATAGGCTCGGTGACGATGACCAGCTCAGGCGTGAAGCTGTAGTCGTTGGCGAGGTAGCGGGTAACCGCAATCGCGCTGGAGGCATCCCCCGCGACGGCAAAGCGTTTCCAGCTCAGTGCCCCGATCGACTGGGCAAGGTATGAGTAGACGTAGTCCTCCTCCTCCTTTATGACCTTCTCCACGAGCGAGTTGTCCAGCTTGAGTGCCGAGGCAACCTCGCGGACAAAACGGGTAGTGTCCGTCGCCCCGATCGGGAAGAAGGGGAAGCGGAGGGAGGGCACACCGAATTTCTTCTCGAACTTCTCCGCCGGGCCCTTGAAGAGCCAGGGGTTCACGATGACGTTCAGGGCCGCCTCGGAGCAGTGCTCCACGACATCGATTCCCTGATGCTTGGTGAAGAAGGTGTTCACCTCAAGTCCCAGCCTGGACAGGATGCGGTCAAGCTCCTCCAGCGTCCCGCTCCAGAAAGGGTCATGGTAGGGCACGATGCCGAAGATGTTGACAAGCTTGCCCCTCTTCTTCTCCGGAGCCTTTATCACCTTGTCGATGAAGCTGTTCCACACGGTCTCGTAGCCCAGGTTGCTGTCTCCCGCGAAACCGGGGGTATCTATGGGATACACCTTGTATCCTTCCGCCGCGAACTCATCGGTCACGCTCGTTATGTCGTCGCCGATGATTCCGGCAGTGCATCCCGTCAACACGAAGAACGCGTCCGCGTCGATTATCTCCGTCGCGCCCCGGATCGTCGTGCGCAGCTTGTTCACGCCGCCGAAGACAACCTCCTTCTCGAGCATGTTGCTGGAAGGAAGCGACACGC